>DASZWE010000278.1:0-7806 GCA_035546735.1 Puia sp. | reverse complement strand
CTCCTCCCGGCTTCAGTACTTTTCCTTCCACACCAAGACGCAATCCATTGCTGCTCATTTTTCCCTGTGCCGCGATACCACCTGCCCAATCCTGCCACTTTTTGGCGAGGGCCTTGTAGTCTTCGGGGGGCATCCTGGTATGATCCAGATCCGGGAAGCGGAATAATAACGCAAATTCTTTCATTGTCTACTGTTTTAAACTGTTATTGAATATGTCCGGAAAGCGGACCCTCAGAGAAATATAGCCCGTTTTCCGGAAAGAGCTAATGTCTGTCCTTTGGACAACGAGCCTTTGGCTCGTTCTGAGTTATATCCAGATAATGACTGAGGCCGGAGAAATTGGACATCCGGTCCGAAGTTTTTTACAAATCTAGTAACTTATTGATTGTCAATAACCATGTAGATAGCCAGCAGTATTCTTAGCGGTCTTTAGCTGCTCCCCCTTCAATGTCCCGAACATCGATACAAATGATCTGCTTTTTACAATTTTCCGTATGGGCGCCGGCAAAGGCTTCCATAAAGGCCAGCTCCAGCTGATATTCCGTCTTATGGTCATTGAACCACCGCCTGTTGTTGTTCTTCTTTAATTTTTGAGAAAATCCAGGCCGGAGGGACCCACTCCTGTGGGCACCCCCATAGGGGCAGCAGAACAGGTCGTGGTAGGTCCCGCCGGAGGTGCTTTCACCACCTCGGACAGCCGTCTGAAGCTGGAATTCCCCGTCGGCGCGCTGACAGCACAAACCGCCATCACGATCCAGCCTGTGGAAGATCATTGTCCCGCCGCCACCGGTATTGCCTACCTGATCACTCCCCATGATATTTCCTTCCAAAAACCCGTAAAGCTGACCATGAGCTATGGCGACAGTGACGTCGTAAACACCATTCCGATCGCTCTGACGATCGCCTATCAGGATGCCAGCGGGGTCTGGCAGGCGCAAGGCAATATGACAAAGGATACTATAAACCACCAGGTCTCTGTGCTGACCAATCACTTCAGCAGCTGGGCGCTGTTCAGGGCCGTCGAATTATCCCCCAACTCTACCGTGGTGCAACCAGGCGGCTCCACACAGCTCGTTGCCTTTAAATATGCCGATGTTGACAGCCTTTTCATCCCTATCCCCGGCCCTCTTGCTAAAAAGGACCTGATCGTAAAGGAATGGAGCCTCAGCGGCGCAGGCAAGCTGACACCCAATAAAGATCTTGCGAACTACACCGCGCCCAATGCCATCCCGGCAAAGAACCCTGTAGCCGTCTCCGCTACGTTGAATACGACAGGCCCCGAAAAATTCCTGCTGGTATCCAATATTTACATCGGCGATGAAGGTCTCACCTTCCGTATAGACAATGGTCCCTGGATGCACGGTCTCTCCGATGGCGCATTCTTCAACGGGTACTATAATGAATTCATTGCCGCCAACTCCACTACTCACCAGGCTGACGGGGTCACCATCACCTGGACGGGAGATAGCCATCTCATCGGCTTTGTCGGCTGGCGCATCACCTGGCCCAGCTTCCTGTATGGCGAAACACCCACCACCAACTATACACAGCTTCTTCTTCCTTCCGGCAAGCCAAGTCCCGGCGGCATCGATTTCCACCAGGCCTTCAACACTCCCGCCACGCCGTATGTCATCGGGACCTTTTATCTGCAGCCGGCACAGAAGACGGAGGTCTCGCCTGGTAGTATACCAAAGGTTTCGACCCATAAGATCGAAGGGTTCTTTAAGGTGAAATGGAAGTAGGCAGGGTTTGGGATACTAAAGTTCCGCGAGTTTCTTTAAAAGGTCATCTTTTCGCCGGGTGGACACTTCTATTTCGGTGTTATCTGTCATGGACACCGAACCTCCTTTCCCTTTATTATAGCTTTTGATACAGGCAAGGTTAATGAGATGGGAATTATGCACCCGGAAAAAATTATGCTCCGACAGCAGCTCCTCGAACTCTTTCAATGTTTTGGCGACGGTGAGCTTATGTCCGCTGGTCAGGAATATGGAGGTGTAGTTGATGTGGCTCTCACAACGGATGATCTCCTGGACGGGCAGGAATTCCAGGCCTTTCACGGTAGGTATGCTGATTCTTTTGGGCAGTCCGGGACCGTTCCTGAGGTTATAGAACAAGGTCTCGAATTTTTTGGCGGTCTCTTCCCTGCTCCGCTTTTGTTGCAGTCTTGCGATAGCCTGCCGGAGATCATCGGCATCTACCGGCTTCAGCAGGTAATCGATGGCGCTGAACTTGAAGGCTTGTATAGCATACTTCTCATAGGCCGTGACGAATATGATATCGAAGTCTATCACAGGGAATCTATTGAGCAGGTCAAAGCTCGTCTCCTCTTTCAGCTGAATATCCAGGAATACCAGTTGCGGCTGCAGTTCGACGATGGAGCGCCATCCGTCCTCTACCGTCCTGGCCGATCCGGCCAGGCGCACCATGGAGGCACACCAGGTGGCGATGAGTCCTGTCAGGTGGTCGATACAATGCGATTCGTCGTCGATGATGATGGCGTCGATCATGGGCTAATAATTTAATTCCAGGGGCAGCCTTACTTCCACCCTTGTCCCTTCGGAAAGGTCGAATATCTGTACGCCCGCCTGCGCCCGCCGGGTCTGATTGATAATATCGATCCGGTCGAGGGTGATCCGCAGACCCATGGACTGCTTGCCGGCTGTTGTACGCTTGCCGGCTTCTTTTCGTCCGATGCCGTCATCTTCCACAATATAATGGATCATCTCCTCCTCCCGGATAATGCGTATGGATATCCTCCCCTGACAGGTCTTTGCGGACAGGCCATGCCAGATGCTGTTCTCTACAAAAGGTTGTATGATCAGGGGAGGCACCAGCGTAATGTCCGGGTCGATGCCGGGGTCGATGCATATTTCGTAATTTATCGCATTTCTCAGCCGCAACGATTCCAGCTGGATATACGTTTCCACCACCTGCAGGTCTTCCGCCAGCGTTATCTCCCTTTTCTCGGAATTCTCCAGCACCTGTCGCATCATTTTGGCGAATTTGCTGAGGAAATAGTTGGCAGTCGTCGTCTCGTGTTTGGATATATAGTCGCTGACGGAGTTCAATGAATTGAATATGAAATGAGGGTTCATCTGCAGACGCAGCACTTTCATTTCCGTATCCGACACTTTGGCTTTTAAGTCCGCCTCCTTTCTGCGCTCTTCGGCATCCCGCCGCCGTTTGTAGAGGACAAAGCTGGACAGGCTGGCCAGCAACAGGATCACGACGCCCGCCAGTATTCCCTTTCTGATGAGTCGCTGACGGTTGATCTCCGCCTGGGCGAGCGCTTCCTTCCGGTCATGTTCCGCCCTGGTAGCGGCCTCTTTTCTTTCAAAGTCGAATTGCATTTCCTTTCGGGTCATGACGGACCGTTTCTCTTCATTCGATACGCTGTCCCGGAAGAGAATGAATTGCCGATAGGCTTCGAGCGCCTTGTCATACCGGCGCTGCTTTTCATACAGCTGGTATAAGCTCTCCCAGGCATTGGACTGCCATTCGGCCGAATGCAGCTGCCGGGCTATTTGCAGGGACTTCAGCGCATACTGTCCGGCGTTGGCATAGTCGCCGCGCGCCAGGTATATTTTGGCCGTCTCGTTCAGGGAAGATGCTTTGGCGTCGTAATTACTGTATTTGTCGGCCAATTCGATGCTTTGCCGGAAAGAGGCCAGCGCACTGTCTTTGTCCCCTCCTTTGTTATAAGTGATCCCCAGGTTGTTTAGGATGATCGGGATAAAGTACGTGATACCCTGCTTTTGGCAGATATCGAGCGCCTGCCGGCTGCATTCCAGGGCCTTTTTCTGCTGGTTCAGCTCCGTATAGACCGTGCCCATATTGACAAGGGCTATCGTCTCGTCTTTCCCGGAACCCAGGGCTCTCGATAAATCCAGGAATTGCCGGTAATAATCCAGCGCCTTGTCGTATTGCTTCAGGTCGCTGTATATGTTCGCCAGGTTATTGAGAAGGCTGGCGTCCAGCTCCCGGATATGCAGGGGTCTGGCTTCTTTCAGCCCTTTGATGTAGCAATCCATGGCGGCAGGAAGGTCGGAAAACACATAATATATGTTCCCCTTTTGCCGGAGGGAAAGTGCGATGCCCTTTGCCCAGTAGCTCTTTTCCGATATATCCAGCGCTTCCTCCGCATAGCGCATGGATGTGGCGGGATCGGTATAGACCATGGCATCCGCCAGCCGGAGCAAAGCTGTCACCCTGTTGCTATCGCGGGCGGGGTGCTGCCGGACCTTCAGTAAAAGGGAGTCGATAGAGACAGTCTGTTGCCCCATGCAGACGAAGACCTGCAAAAAAAGGAGTATAAATACAGCTAGCTTGGCCATCTACAAGGGTTTATTCGGGCTGCTTTCAGGTAGTTTAAGGTAAGCAAATTTTATCGCTTTCGCCTCAAAAAATAAATGGGGATGGGCAAAGAATAAATGCGCCTTGCCTCGCGCAGTCCAAGCGGGTAATTTTAAAAAAATACAGATATGAAAAAGCTGCTTATGCTAGTGACGGTCACCGGCCTGGTCCTGTCGGCACACGCCCAGGAATTTGTAAAAGGGACTAATATTGTCAGTGCAGGCATCGGGTTGGGAAGCTCGATCCTCAGCTATTCAGGCGCTTCCCAAACTCCGGCCCTCAGCCTTCAATACGAGCGGGGCGTATGGGACATCGGCGGACCCGGCGTCGTCAGCCTGGGCGGCTATATCGGATACAAGGGATACAGCAATTCCGGCAAGGCGGGCTCCTACAGCTATGATCAAAAATGGCACTATACCGTTGTCGGCATCCGCAGCGCCTACCATTACAATGGTCTTAACGCGGACAAGCTGGATGTATACGGTGGCGCCATGCTGTCTTACAACCACCTGAGCTATTCCTATAGCGACAACGGCGGCGGGGGGAGCGTGACGGGCTCCGGCAGCTATGGCAGCGGCGTGGGTCTCAGCCTGTATATAGGCGGGCGGTATTTCTTTACCGACAACATCGCCGCCCTGGTCGAGCTGGGCTATGGCGTGGCCTATCTGAATGTCGGCATCGCGATAAAATTCTAAGCCCCTGAACGCTGAACCCTAAAAAACATTGGTCATGAACAGATCATCTTTTCACCATCTCCTGTATCTGGCGGCGGTCCTGTCTATCTTTTTTTTCAATTGCAAGAAGAGCAGCAGCGGCCCCGGGAATGGCAGTGGCAGCGGCTATTACATGCGGTGCAAGCTGAACGGCGCATCCGTCGAATACAATAGCCAGGCGTTTGCCGGTATTTCCCATCTCACGTCGGACAATTTGTACACCTGTGTAATGGGCGCCTATAAGGATGTGAATGCCGGGGCAAAGAATGCCTTTACTATTACCATTTTCAGCGCCAATCCCATTGCCGCGGGTGTGGGGTATAACGATCCCCTCAAGGCACAGGGAGGCAGCGGCAATACTATCCCCCAGACGACCATATTCTGGTATGATGCGACAGGCGCCGGGTATCTTACGGCAGGTGCGCTCTCCGACAACACCGGGAGCACCCCTATTTCCGGAGTAGTGGCCAACGCGCAGCTCACCATCACAGAACTGACGTCCACTTATCTCAAAGGCACGTTCTCCGGTACAGCCTATCGCAGTGATTTTGCCAGCTCCGAAGCTATTACGGACGGGGAATTTTGTCTTAGGCGGAGCCAGTAGGTCAAGGCGGCGGCTATTCCGTGCGGGAGGCGGCTGGAAACTTTAAAAAAGTATTGAACGTAGGCTTACCGGTACTCGATCCTCTTCCCAAACGGCATCAGTGACAGCTCCATCAATTTAAGATGCTGCCGCGCAAACGGTATCCCGATGATCGTAATGCAAAGCAGAAAGGCAAAGAACAGATGGACCAGGGCCGTATAAAGACCGCCGCAGATCAGCCATATAATATTGAACACAACAGACAGGCACCCTGCCCTGCTTTCTCCCGACACCACATGGCTGCCAAAAGGCCATAGTACGAGCGTAGCTATTTTAAAACATTGAAGCCCGAAGGGAATGCCTATGACGGTCATGCATAAAACAATACCTCCCACCAGGTATCCGATGGCCGCCGCCAGACCGCCAAAGAGCAGCCATATGATATTGCCAAGTAGATTCATAGATCGAATATAAGCGATAAGAATGATTTTCAGGGATGAGTAAGTTTTATTATATTTAGGTCTGACCTATATGCGCTCCTTACTCCTCCTTACTGCCCTGTTCCTCACGGTAACGGGCCTCGCGCAGCCCGCCACCGACTCTGCTATGATAAAGCAGGTGAAGGCTGCTTTTTTCCTTACCAATACCAACCCCGACTCAGCCCTTGTCATCGGGAAAAAAGGCATCGAAAGAGCAAAGCAATCCGGCAATCATCGGCTGGCAGCTTACGCCTACAAAACAAAAGGATGGGCCTTGTTCCGCATGGGCAACTACGATTCATGCTTTGCCGACCTGTTGACAGCCACCCGCCTCTTTCAGGAGCTCTCCGACACGGTAGAGGTACTATACATGTACGTCAACCTGGCAAATATCTATTCCAATCACAGCCAGTTCACCGAGAGCGCAAAATATCTGATGAAGGCCGACTCTCTGGCAAAAATAAAAAAGGACCTGAAAATCGAAGGAGGAATAAAAAGGCAAATGGGGATACTCTATAGACAGCAGGGCGAAAATAACAAAGCGATCACCTATCTCAAAGAAAGCCTGGCTATATACACCACCCTAAAAGACACCTTGAACATCTGGGATGCCGCCAGCAGCCTTTCCATAACCTACAATCAGTTCACATCACAGCCCGACAGCAGCCTGGCGCTTCTCAAAAAATGCGAGGTCCTGCTGAATGCGACGCCGGGAGCCAGCTATCAAAAGGCTACGATGCACGAACAATTCGGGGATGCTTATCGCGCCCTGGCTGATTATAACAAGGCCCTCGCCAGCTATCGAACGGCCTATGGCATGTTTGCCTCGCAGCATGAAAAAGCGGATATGTATTACGAAGCGATGACCGTGGGAAGGACCTATATGCAATTGAACAAATTAGCCGAGGCGGAAAGCTATCTGTTGCAGGCATACAAGGGGAACGACAGTCTTGGGATGACAAATTATGCACTGGATGCATCCAGGGAGCTGGCGTCGCTGTATAAGCAAAAGCAGGACTGGCATAAAGCGTTCCACTGGCTTGAAACCACCTTCAATCTCAGCGACAGCCTTCAACTGGCCGATCAGAATAAAAAGACGGCGGAACTACAGGCAAAGTACGAAGCAGAGAAAAAGGACGCAGAGATCAGTCTCCTTAAAAAGGACCAGGAGGTCACCCGTCTGACGCTGATCAAACAAAAGACGTTCCGTTATGGAGCTCTGGGCCTGCTCGTATTGCTGGCGCTGATCGGTCTGCTCTTCATCAACCGCTATCGCGTCGTACAGCGCGCTAAAAGACAGGTAGAAATGGAACGGCTTAGAAATAATATTGCGCGCGATCTGCACGACGACATGGGCTCCACTTTATCCAGCATCAACATCATCAGCAAGGTGGCCCTGGAAAGTCCGCAGGAAAGAGAAAATATACGGGACTGTCTTAAAAAGATCCAGGACAATTCGGGATATATGATGGAAAGCATGAGCGATATCGTATGGGCTATCAATCCCGTAAACGACAGTTTTGAAAAAGTCATTTTTAAAATGAAAGAATTTGCGGCCGACATCCTTGAGCCGATGAACATTCAATATGAGTTCAGGGCGTCGGGCGATCCCTCTTCTATACAAATGGGGCTTGACCAGCGAAAGGACCTTTATCTCATTTTCAAGGAGGCGATC
>DASZWE010000277.1:0-4162 GCA_035546735.1 Puia sp. | reverse complement strand
TAAGAAAGTGACGGAACACAGCATGAAGCATGCCGACACACAGGGCATGGGGTCCACCGTCGTCATCGGGCTGATAGCTCATCGGAAGATACATTTTTGCTGGAGTGGCGACAGCCGGGGATATGTATTCCGGCAGGGCAGCCTGCGGCAGCTGACAAAGGACCACTCTTATGTGCAGTCGCTGGTGGACGAAGGTAAACTGACGGCGGAGCAGGCATTCCTCCATCCCGAGAGCAATGTGATCCTGCAAAGTATCGGCGACCCGGACAGGGATCCCCATCCCGACTATGCTTCATTACCACTGGGTGACGGCGATATACTTCTCCTTTGCTCCGATGGGGTGAATGGCATGCTGCAGGATGCGGAGATCGAAGCGCTGCTGGCCATGCATGCAGATAGCCTGTCGCAATGCGCCGAAAGGATCGTCGAGGCGGCCAACCAGGCAGGAGGCATCGACAATATCACCGTCCTGTTGGGCAAGGTGGTATCGGGGGCGGGCCCCGCGAAACAGCCGGCCGGCACGGAGGCAGCCACCCTGGACCCTTTTGCCCAGGCAACGCTGAAGAGTAACAAAAAAAAGGGGCGGCGCCGGGTACTCATCATCCCCGTGCTATTGCTGCTGCTGACAATGGGATTCCTGGTGGCACCCATGATCGGCCATCGACAAAACCCGCCGCCGTCGGGGGTCGACACCACCACCTCCTCCCGGCAAAAAAAAGAGGGCGACAGTACGCTGACCAGGCGGCATCCGGAGAAAGGGCAGCGGGCAGACAGCGCCGCGGCTAATAAGCCGGCCCATATACATCCTTCGCCGCCAAAACCAGAGCAGGACAGCACCCGGCTGACCCCTATCGACGGGGACAAGCACAAGGAACTGCTGAAAAAAGTGGAGGAAAAGATAAATGAAAAAAAACCTGCCGACTCGGTGAAACACCCGCAGGAGCAGACTGAACGCATATAATAACCAACAATCAACTTCTTATGCTCACATTACAACCAGGCGATGTATTTGCCGATCATTACCAGCTCCGGCGCCTGATCGATACAGGCGGGTTCGCGGAAGTATGGGAAGCCGTATTTCTCACGGCGGGCAATACCGTGGCCCTGAAGATTTATCCGAAGCTGGATGCGGATGGAGTGAAGAACATCGAAGACGAATACCTCAACCAGTCTGAGCTATCCCATTCCAACCTGCTGATAGCACGTTATTTCGGAAAGTACAACGGTTATCCCTTTCTGGAAATGCGTTACTGCTCCGGAGGTAATGCCGCCGCCCGGCTGGGCGCGTATTCGGAAGAGGAGATGGCACGGTGCATCGCACAGGTAGGTTCGGCCCTGGCCTATCTTCATGCCAACGGCATTGTACACCAGGACGTCAAGCCCAACAATTTCCTGCTGGACGCCAAAGGTAATTATTACCTGGCCGATCTCGGCCTGAGCCTGCGGGTACGGAGCACGATCCGGAAATATACCCAGGCGAAGAACAACAGGGCGGATAGCATCTATGCCGGTGTCACGCCGCCGCCATACCGCGGACCGGAGTTATACGACCGCAGTGGAACCACGGGGTCAGGTCCGGTGATGGCCTCCGATGTCTGGGCCCTGGGCGCCTCGTTATATGAAATGATCACGGGAGATGTGCCCCTGGGCGAATTTGGAGGACTGATGCAGCTGAACCAGCCAGATCCGCCCGACCTGCCGGAAGGGTTCTCCGCCGGACTCAATTATATCATCAAAAAATGTCTTTCCAAAGATACATGGGACAGGCCGAGGGCTACCGAGCTGCAGCAATGGGCGCAACATTATCTCGACCACGGGACCTATGGAGTTCCGGCAGGCACGGCGACCTTGCAGGACAGTGGCAGGGCTGGTGAAGGGGGACCATCGAAGAACGGCGGCACCGTCAGGGACAGCACTCTCTCCGTGGATAGGACCGGCGACGGGGGGAAGGGCAGGAAAAATATGCGGTGGGTCGTCATCGTCGCAGCAGTGGTCCTGGCAGCTTTTGGAATAAAATGGGTCGTCGACAGGAATACGACGCCAAAGGTCATGGCCAACCTCGGTCCGGCAACATCCCTAATAGTGAAGAAAGACTCTGTCGGTGAGAAGGTAGATTCCTCCGGGAATTCGGGCGCCGCCGGCAGTATCACGGACACCAATGCAACGGTAAAAAAGCCGATCGAAAAGGCCCCCGTTAAGGACCCTATAAAGCCCACGCCGCCCACAGCCACGGTGATCGAACATCCTTCCATCGGGACCCGTCCCAAAAGCGGCTATATTGATATCATCCGGATCGAAAAGACAAATACCCGGCTGAACATCACTTTCCAGGTCAAAAGGCTGGCCAATAACAATACCATTACCATCTACGGCCCGGAAGACCCCGACCATTGCTTTTATGTACTGGCCGGCGGCCAAAAATTCAGGCTGGTGTCCGTGGATAAACAAGGCAAGGGCATTACGTTCAGTACGGACTACTACATTTTTACGGCCAGCTTTATGAAAATACCGGACTATATCAGGCAGATCAACGTCATGGAAGGCGAGGACCAGGACAGCCCGGACCTCAACTACTGGAACTTCCGCGACGTCAGCGTTACCAATGATTGATCACAACTTATAAAAACAGCAACATGAAAATTCTTCTTCTTTTTGCAGTGGTGTGCACAGCAGGCTCGTTGCAGGCTCAAACCTCGGTGCCGAAAATGATGGAGACCTCCATCACCAAGATAAAAACTTCCAGCCAGGCAGGGCGCGTCATCGAGCGGACGTTCTCGGACATTATCTTCAAGGACGACAGCACAGCCACCAACTGCTGGTTCTACCACCACATGTCCTCGAGCAACACCTATCGTCTCAATGCCTTCGCACCTTCGGAAAATGTGTCGTCGTTGAACATATATGTGTATTATAAGGATGATAACGACAAGTGGCAACTGGCGGCCAGCAATTCCACCGCAGGGTATGATATCAGCTTACGCTTCAATCCGCAGGTCAGCAGGTATTATGCCATCATGATAAAAGGCGCCCTACGGGCCAATATCAATAACGCGCTTTTCAATCTCATTATCGAGCGGGAATAGTTTCCCTTTCCATTCACCTATCACAAAGCAACGTATATGAAAAAACTATTTATTCTACTCCTGGTGCTGGGCATCCGCGGTATTGCCGGCGCGCAGACCAGCAGCTATGACTATATGAAGGCCATTTGCGACAGGATCACCACCATGGACAGGGACATGACCCAGCGATTCGGAGATACGCTGGCAGTGCGGCGTGTCGAGACGGGCGTCCTTTCCCAGGGTGGCGGGGGGCTGACCGGTTTTACGGAACGTACGCTCTATGCGGGCAAGACCTATGTGTTGTATGTTTTCACCGACAGACGGGTGTCGAACCTAAAGATGAACATCTATGCGCCGGCAGGCAACGAGTGGCGCCTGACGCAGACAGTGGATAAGAATGAGAGTACGAACAGGTCGGCCGGCAACATGTATGGCGACTACGAACTGTATGTCATGAAGCCGGATACCACGGCGAAGTATAAGGTTGAGATCGCTGCTCCCGCCGGAGACGCATCGGCAGCCCGGTATGGTATGATCATCTGGTCGAAAGAGATCGCCAGCTCCGAAGACGGCTCGGGCAGCAGCACCAATTCGGGCACAGGCAGCGGCAGTCAGGGATCATCCGGCAGCACTTATTTCAGCACGGATAAAAAGAACACCTGCTTCTGGGACGCCCAGCAGCGGCAATACAGGAATTGCCAGGAAGAAAATGCCTCCACGCTGTTCGTATTGAATGCCAACAAGACCATGTTCAAGCATACCACGGACCAGATGGTCAGCGCCTACTATGTGCAGCACACGGAATATGACAATGCGAACAAGCTGATGAAATACGATGTGGTCAGCGATGCCGGTAATAAATATACCTTTATGGTCAGGGATGACGGCAGCAATCTGACGATATTTTGCGACAAGGGCGACAATTCTTACATTGTACAGTACTCCATCCGGAGAAGGTGGAGTGATTGAGACCTATTCCTCCAGGAACAGGAAACGTTTATTGCCGAATACGATGATATCGCCTTTTTGAATGGTGGCCGGCTTTATCACCTGGATATAGGTGGTCTTGTAGCGGCTGCCATTCTCCAATTCCCATTTAC
>DASZWE010000276.1:0-6639 GCA_035546735.1 Puia sp. | reverse complement strand
AAATCAAGGGCAGCTGAGATCCTGAAGATCGATAGGAAGACGCTCTACAATAAGATAAAAAGTTATCAGCCCTAGTACACAAGCATTTTTTCTTCATTTACTGTGTGCGCGCTAAAATACCCCAGTGCTCCGCCCATAATATTCGTATTGGGATTGGCCGGACTGGCCGATTGAAATCCGCCATTGTTGGCAATGATCTGCGCCAGGCTAAAGAAGTAATCGTATATCTGTTTGTCTACGCAGTACATTTTCAGTAGCAGGGTATCTCCCTTTTGCAGATAAGCGCTGTCATTGTACAACGCCTGTTCGATATAGCGCGCATCCGACAGTCTGTCCTCGAAAACAAAGATGTTGGGGACCTGTCTTCCATTGAGATACTCGATAAATTGATAATAGTTCCCCGGCCCCGGCGGATCCTGGAAATTCACCACCGCATTGATCTCTTTCTTACCGTCGAAATTGGTATTGATCGCAAAAGTGACGGAATCCAGATGCACCGTTCCCGGCATGGTGGAAATGGCCGTGTATTGCTGACCATCCGCATCCACCGTCAGCTTATACATATGCTTGGGTATGCCCGCGAATTGATTGGTCGCATAGATGCCGGGAGATACCTCCCCAAAAGGATAGGTAATACCGTTAATGCTGTCCTTGACCATCACCACGGCGCCCGTCACAGGAGGAAAACTATTATCGTTCGAATAAGGCACGCTCCGGCTGATCTTCACCTGGTAAGTGCCGGGTAGGTTAGTGATCTCACCCTCGATGACCACCCTGGACGAGGCGTCATGAAGGTCCACCTGTATCACCTTCTTACAGGCCAGGCCAGCCGCTGTCGCCAGCAAGGCCAGCAGACACATCGTATATCTTCTTTTCACTATCATGCAAACAGCTCATTCAGGGCAGGATCCCTGTAATCTTCAATAAAATGAACGATATTGGGATAATCCCTGAACTCATCCTTATCATGCATGGTCGTCAATACCACACAGCGCATACCCGCATTATAGGCCGCCTCCACTCCCTTCGGCGCATCCTCGAAAACAAGACAGCCCGGAGGAGCCACCTCCAGCAGGCTGGCGGCTTTTAAAAAGGTCTCCGGATGTGGCTTGCTGATAGTCACATCATCCGCGCTGACAATTGCCTTGAAATAATGCCGGATGGAAAGATTGTCCAGGATATAGTCGATGTTGAAGGTGATGGCGGCCGAGCCGATGGCCATCCTGATATGATGCTGATCCGCCCGCCGGAGAAATTCGGGTAGCCCCGCGATCAGCTGCAAATGAGGACGAAAAGCCTCCTGGTAGCTCTTCTCTTTCACCAGGGATATCTCTGCCACCTGCTCGTCGCTGAAATGCCCCTTGCCAAATATCCGGTCCAGCAGCTCCCCGTTCTTCCCATACATATGGGTCTTTACCTCTTCCCGGCTCAATCCGGCCCCCAGATCGCCATTCAAAATTTTATACCACGCCGTAAGATGGTATTCCATGTCGTTGATCATCGTTCCATTAAGGTCGAATAGGAAAGCGCTGGGCTTTCCAGTCTCGTTCATCATTCTGTAAAGATACAAACCCCCAACTATTCCGTATTTTGCGGGCATGAAAAATTATAGGTGGGGGATCATCGGCCCCGGAAAGATCGCCAGAAAATTCGCCGCGGCCCTGCCCCTCGCCGGCAACGCACAGCTCGAAGCCATCGCATCCCGTGACGGCCGCCGCGCAGAGGAATTCGCCCGGGAATTCAACGCCGCCCGGTACTATGACAGCTACGAGGCGCTGGTAAAAGACCCCCATATCGACGCCGTATACATCGCTACCCCTCACGCTTTTCACTGCGATCAGGCGATACTTTGTCTCGATCATGGTAAACCCGTGCTTTGCGAAAAGCCTATGGCCCTCTCCCATCATCAGGTGCAGAAAATGATACAGGCAGCAAAGCACAACAATACCTTCCTCATGGAAGCCATGTGGACCCGCTTCCTCCCCCATATGGAAAAAATATTGCAATTGATCCGGGACGGACAGCTGGGCGACCTTCTATACGTCCGGGCCGACTTTGGCTTCGCAGGCCCCTATCACCCCGACAACAGACTGTTCAATCGCAGCCTGGGCGGAGGCTCCCTGCTGGACATCGGCATCTACCCCCTCTTTCTTTGTTTGCTGCTGCTGGGCCAGCCGCAACAGATCCTGGCCACGGGAGAATTGGCTCCTACCGGTGCGGACACCAGCTGTCATGCTATTTTACAATACCCCACAGGCGCTACGGCCATCATCAGCTCGACTTTCGCCTGCCAGACCTCTATCACCGCCGAGATTGCCGGCACCGGCGGCATCATACAGATACCCGCTGCCTGGTATAAGAACGATCAGTTCACCCTGCGTCGCCCCGCTCCCGCCGGCAGCCCGGCATCCACCGTCGTGGAGTCCGAAACCTTCCAGCTCGAACCCATGGTCAATGGATTTGAATACGAAATAAGAGAATTGATGAAGTGCGTGGATAAAGGGCTCATCGAAAGCCCCGGCATGTCCCATAGCTTCAGCCTCCTGCTGAGCGGGACCATGGATGAGATACGTCGCCAGCTGGGCGTAGTCTATCCGGGAGATTAAGTTCTCCCACCCCCCACCTTTCGGCGGAGGTCTACGTCTTCTTGATGTCGATGTTATAGGTGAATTTGTCCGCCCGATAGTACCCGATGTTGTATTCGATAGGCCTGTCCCCCGGATCATAAACAAACCGCTCCCGTATAAGTATAGGGTCGCTGGCGGACACCTTTAGTTTCTTAGCCATCGGCCCGGCCAGCGCCGCGCTGATATTTTCATTGCTACGCACCACCAGCACCCCGAACTTTTCCTCCAGCATGGTATACAGTGGTTTGGAAAAATTATCCTCCGGCACAACCCCGATCCGGGGATGAAAGTAGCTCTCGAAGTATACGATAGGATCGCCGCCGCTGCCCTTCAGCTTGGCCAGCTTCAATACAGGCTTGTTCTCCTTGATGTTGAAAAACCGGACGACCTTCGCTTCCGCCTTCACAAACTCCGCCTTCATGGAAATATTCTCTACCTGTATCCCTCTTTCCCGCATTTCCTGCGTAAAGGAATACCAGTGATCCAGCCCCGTGGATAAGGGTTTCTTCTCGGCTACGGTCGTCCCCACCCCCTTCTTGCGTAGCAGCAGTCCCTCATATTCCAGCTTGTTGGTGGCCTGCCGGATCGTATTCCGCGATACTCCCAGCCGGTTGGCCAGCTCAACCTCCTTTGGCAAAAAAGCGCCATTCCTGAATTCCGGTGAGGCGATCAGCCTGCGCATCAGCTCCTCCACCTGTACGTGAAGAGGAACCTTCTTATCGTGATCAATTTGGAGCTCCATATTGTTCAAACATACTAACTCCCTTCCGGATTCCAAAATTTCTCCTATCCCCCCGTCAGCCTGCCCGGCCCTCACAGGGAGTTCCGCACCGTCAGATAAAAAGGAACTTCCTGCCGTTTGCACTCATTACCCAGGACCAGCCTGGCCGCCATCGTCCCCATCTCCTGAAAATCAGTAGATACGGTCGTGATCCCGTTCAGTATGATCTTTTTCAGGGGGGTCTCGTTATAGGATATCAGCCCCACCTGCCGGCCCAATTCCAGTTTGAGAGAGATGATCCGTTCGACCAGCACCACCAGGTCCTCCTCCATCAGGTTGATATAAACCTCCCCTTCCCCGATGGGGTCCAGGGCGATATTGTCCACTACCTTGAAAGCAAAAGCATATTCCTGGCAGAACCGCTTGCAGCCGTCCAGGATGTCTACAGGATGATAGGTATAGGTGGGAAATATGACCTTTATCGTATGGTATTTGCCAAGATGCTCCCGCGCCTTTTCCAGGGCCCTGTAAATATCCGCTTCAAAATTCTCATACACGGCACAGTACTCCCCTTCGATGCCCGGTATTATCTTATCGAGGAGGATTAGCTTCTCCCGGGGGATGGTATTGATGATCTCCGGCGCACGCTCCTCCCCCTGCCGGTAATGAGGGATGATGACAAAATGGGAATAATCCTCGTCCTTTTTCTCTACCAGCAATTTCTTGAAAAGCCCGAAATCGTTGTTATAGATATAAAAATCCACCGCCGCATATTCCCCCAGCGCGGACATGAATGCATCGTAAATGATCTTCTTATGGGCGCTCAGCTTATTGAAAAGAAGGAAAACCTTCAGCGTTTGTGAAAAGTCGGCATTTTGTATAAAATATCCCTTCCCCGGCACGGAGCCCAGCACTCCCATCTTTTTAAGATACTTATATCCCTTCTCGGCCGTATCCCTCGATATCTCCAGCTCGAAGCTCAGTTCGTTGATAGAAGGCATCAGATCATTTTTCCTGATCTTCCCCGTCTCTATCGCCTTTAGTATCGAATTGGTCAGCTGCAGGTACTTCGGCGTCGCCGAGAACTCATCCACCCGGATCCAATCGAATATATTGGTATGCTTCATGATTATGCTCAATAAAATCCCGCATCCGACAGCTCCTCGTCGATAAGGAACACCGTCATGCTACAGGGACCATGCGCGCCCAGCACGAGGGACTGCTCGATATCCGCCGTCTTGGAAGGTCCCGCAATAAAGGTACCGAATCCGTAAGCAGCCTGCGCTATCCGCTCATAGGCAGCATGCATATGGGGTACAACATCCTTCTTGCGGATCACCAGTACCAGGTTCTGTGCTATAAATGGCAACGCCCGCTCGATCATCCTGTCCTCCGTGATCCAGCAGGCCCCGTTCTCCGCCACGCCAAAATGAGCTTCCAGTATAGCCAGGTCCACGTTCTCCAGCGTATGCGGATCTTCGTAACGATCCTTTACCTCCGCCATGCCGGCCAGCTCCTTACATCCCGACACGATACGATGCTGTTGCGTATATTCTTCTTTGATGATAGTCGCTATCCGCTCCCAGCCCGATACGATATAAGCGCGCCCACCGATGGATTCCAGCACATCCACAAATTGTTTCGACAGATTCGTCACCTCCCCCCCGATGGGCGGCGTCACCGACGGCAATGGTTTCCCTTCCGGTTGATTAGCCTTCACAATCCCCAATATCTTATCCCTGCTGCTCATATTATTTTCTGTTTCGTTTATACCATTCGCCAAAAGATTCCCTGGGCGCCTCCGGCATGTCCCGTTGCTTATACCAGGGGTTCAGCCCGTTATTGACGGTAAAAGGCGCCCGGTGCATAAACCACCTGCCCGCCTTGCCGGCGGTATGGTATACGGACGGATGGGACAGCACCCAGTTCATCGTCTTCATGGCCAGCGTTTTCGCGGCAGGCGCATTCCCATCCTGTACGATCACCTGCCTCCATTTATACAGCTGCTCGTGAATGTCGATCTTCACCGGGCAGACATTGGAGCAGGACCCGCATAAGGTAGACGCAAAAGGCAGATCCGAATATTTCTTCATATCCAGGTTGGGCGATAATATCGATCCGATGGGACCCGCCACAGCCGTATGATAGCTATGCCCCCCGCTCCGCCGGTACACAGGACAGGTATTGAAACAGGCCGCGCAACGGATACATTTCAGCGAATTACGGAAATCCTTACGCCCCAGATGGACGCTCCTTCCATTATCCACCAGCACAATATGCATCTCCTGACCAGGCCGGGGTCGCTTAAAATGACTGGAATACGTGGTAATAGGCTGTCCCGTAGCGCTTCTTGTCAGTAGCCGGAGAAATACTCCCAGGTGCTGCCGCAGGGGTATCAGCTTTTCAATCCCCATACACGCTATATGCACATCCGCCAGATGGGCCCCCATATCCGCATTCCCCTCATTGGTGCACACGACAAACTCTCCCGTTTCCGCCACGGCAAAATTGACGCCGGTGAGCGCCACCCGCCTCGTGATGAATTTCTCCCGGAGATGCAATCGGGCCGCATGCGTGAGGAATTGAGGATCGGCATTCCCCGCGGGAGTGCCCAGGTGCTCGTGAAAGATCTCCCCGATCTCCTCCTTTTTCTTATGGATACAAGGCAGCACGATATGACTCGGCGGCTCGCCGGCCAACTGTACCACCCGTTCGCCGAGGTCCGTATCGATCACCTCGATCCCCTTTTCGTGCAAATATTCATTGAGGTGGCATTCCTCCGTCAGCATCGACTTACTCTTCACCATACGGTCGATCCCATGCCGCTGCAGGATCGAATGAACGATCGCGTTGTGTTCGGCGGCATCCGCCGCCCAATGCACCGTTATCCCGTTGCGGGTCGCCGCGGCTTCGAATTGCGACAGGTATTCGCTCAGCTGCGACAGCACATTCTCTTTGATCGCCGATGCGGTATCGCGCAGCCGTTCCCATTCGGGCACTTTTGACGCGGCGACATCCCGTTTCCGGCGCACCCACCACAGCGTCTGGTCATGCCAGTCCACGCGGGGTTCGTCCTTGTTGAAATCCGCAGCGAGTGCGGCGTGCTCTTTTTGCGGTGTCATTGATTATTGAGGATTTCGGCGATATGTTTCACTTTGACCGGGCTGTTTGCGCGGCGAAGGATGCCTTCGAGGTGCATCAGGCAGCTCATATCGCTACTGGTAATGAATTCGACGCCGTGACGGATATGGTCGGCGGCCCGGTCCTTGCCCATCTTTACCGAGACGGCTT
>DASZWE010000275.1:0-3794 GCA_035546735.1 Puia sp. | reverse complement strand
TATTCAGCTCTTCGCGGAAATGGAATGGCTTCAATAGCAATATCTACCGCGAGGCCACCATGCAAAACCCGACCTCACCGCTGAAGAACCCCGATGGCACCTGGTTCCAGGAGCTGACGAAGTTCGACTACGAGAATCCCGTGTCGGACCTGATGGAGAGCGATGGTCAGTCCAACGAAAGCAATGCGCGGTATAAGAGCGCCATTGTGTTTACACCGATCAGCGGGCTGAAGCTGTCCGGGATCTTCTCCTATGCCAAGCGGATCAGCGACAACGGCTATATGGAGACCAAGCAGCATGTATCCACGTTGCGGGATGGGAAGAACGGCTATGCCAAGATCGGCGGTGACGAGTCGATCGACCGGCTGATGGAATTGACCGCGGAGTATACGCACAATTTCGACAGGCATCACCTGGTCCTGCTGGGCGGCTACAGCTACCAGGAGAATGTATATACCAGCCATTCCACGGAGAACTGGGATTTCCCCACGGACCGGTTTGGCTGGAATGACATCGGTCTTGGCCGGGCCATCAGCAGCGGTGACTACCAGGGGCTGATCAATAATTTCAAGAGCGAGACGAACCTGATAGGATTTTTTGGCCGATTGACCTACAACTATGATGAGCGCTATCTTTTGATGGCCAGTGTTCGACGGGAGGAAGCCAGCCAGCTGTGGGGTACGAAGAACCCCTGGGGAACCTTCCCCGCGGTGTCCGCCGGATGGAGAATATCGAAGGAGACCTTTATGGCCGGTCAAAAAATATTTGACGACCTGAAGCTGCGTATAGGCTATGGCGTCACCGGGTCACAACCCTCGGACCTCTTTCGCGGAGTGGGTGTAATCGGCTACGGAGGGTTTGTATATTCCAACGGTCAATGGATACAGACGCTGGTGCCCACGCAGAATGCCAACCCTAATCTGAAATGGGAAGAAAAGCGAGAGACGAATGTCGGTCTGGACTTCAGCATTCTCCAAAACCGGATCAGCGGTAGCGTGGACTATTACAACCGCCAGATACATAACCTCCTGTTCCTGTACGATGTACCCAGCCCGCCTAATCTTTATAACCAGACCCTTGCCAACGTAGGCGTATTGGAAAACAAGGGCGTGGAGGTAATGGTCAACGTCGTACCCGTGAAGACAAAGGACATCGAATGGAATTCCAGTATCAGCTACTCCACCAACTCCAACAAGCTGAAGAGCCTGTCGAACGATCTTTACAAGACTTCTACCGATTATTTGCTGGTGGGGGCGATCTTTCCTCCCATACAGACTTTCTCGCATCTTTTGAAAGTGGGTGGTCCCGTGGGTAATTTCTATGGATTCAAGGTCATGGACATCGGCAACGATCCGTCGGATGTGGCTAACTATGGTCAGTGGGTGTATGAGGGCGCCGACGGCAAGCCCGTAAAGTATTCGGATCTTACCCACTCGTTTGGAGATAAAAAGGTCATCGGGAATGGCATTCCGAAGTTCTACCTGGGATGGAACAACAATTTCCGGTATAAGAACTGGGACCTGGGCATTACGCAACGTGGCGCTTTTAAGTTCCAGGTGGCGAATCTGCAGCGGATGATGCTGGAGAACCCTACACAGGCGCAGTATAATCTATTGAAGAATGCCTATGACAAGGTCTTCGGGAAGACGCAGCTGAAATCTCCCGTGGAATTCAACAGCTATTACATCGAGAATGGCGACTACTGGAAGATCGACAACGTGACGTTGGGATATAATTTCACGCATACGGGCATGCGCTATATCCAGTCGGCAAGACTCTACGCCGCTGTGCTGAATGCGCTGATCATCACGGGATATAAGGGCATCGATCCCGAGGTAAGCCTGAGGAATGGGGTCTCCTACGCGCAGTCGGGGGTAGCGCAGACGCCTACGTCCGGTCTCGATCCGGGTATGGACAGCCCTTATAAATATCCGACCACCCGCACGTTTACCATTGGCCTGAATGTGACCTTTTAACTTTAACGAATGCAAATATGAAGAACAATATAAAAATATTTTGGAGCCTGCTGATCGTCGCCGGTGTGACGACGTCCGGCTGTACCAAGCTCAAGGATACTTCCTATAATCAGATCATCGCCAGCGAGTTTGTTCCCACCAGCTCGGACCTGGCCGCCCTGTCCGGCGCAGCCTATGTGGATTGGCGCGGGCTGTTGCTGCAATGGAACACGTTGTATCGCGCCCAGGAGGTGTCCGGGGACGAGATGCTGACGCCTGCCCGTCCGAATGGCTGGGTGGATGGTGGCGTTTATCGCAGGATACATGAACATAAATGGACGACGGATGACGACATTGTCATCAATGTCTGGACCAGGGCTTACCAGGGCATCACCAATTGCAACCGGATCATTTACCAGGTGCAGTCGGGGAAGATACCGGTGGCGGCAAAGGACACGACTGCTCTTATCGCTGAGACCAAGCTGCTGAGAGCTTCCTATTACTGGGTATTGTGCGATTGTTATGGGAATGTGCCGATCGTGGACAGGTTCGATGTACCGGATGGATTCCTGCCGATGCAAAGCACGAGGAAGCAGGTCTATGATTTTATCGTGAACGAGCTCGTCACCAATATACCGCTGGTGAGCGCGGAGAATAATACGGCGACCTATGGCAAGTTCAACAAATGGGCCGGGCTTGCGCTGCTGGCCAAGATGTACCTGAATGCGGAAGTGTATTCGGGGACCCCTGCGTGGGACAAGTGTATAGCGGTCTGCGACACGATCATGCAATCGGGCAAGTTCGCATTGGAGGCTAATCAGAAAAGCGTGTTTGTTACGGAGAACGAAAATTCCAAAGAGATCATCTTTGCCTTGCCTTTCGACTCGAAGTATGTGAATGAATGGAACTCTTTTGATGTGCATATGCAGACGCTGGAGCCGGAGAACCAGGCTACTTATAAGCTGCAGTCTTCCCCCTGGGGCGGGGTTTGCGCGATACCACAGTTCATCAATACGTTCGATGTGGATGACAGCAGATACCAGGACAATTATATCAAGGGACAGCAGTTTACGGCGGAGGGGGACAGCCTGTTTGGGACGATGGGGGATTTTGCCGGCAAGCCGCTGTCGTATAGAAATTTTGTGCCGGGCGTGGATGTGTCGGATGAGGTGGATGGGTTTAGGCTGGGCAAGTTCGAGATCGCCATGGGAGCGACCAACCGGCTGAGCAATGACTGGCCGCTGTTCAGATATGCGGATATATACATGATGAAGGCGGAGTCCTTGTTGAGGACGGGTGATGCCGATGATGCGGCCGACCTCGTGACACAGGTGCGCCAACGGGATTTCAAGTCCAATCCGGCGAAGGCTACGGTCACGGGCGCCCAGCTGATGGGGGGAAGCAGCTATGACTATGGGCTGAGGAATCACCTGACCACTACGGAGGAAGGCGGCGCCGACATCCAATATGGAAGGATGCTGGACGAGCTGGCCTGGGAATTCTGCCAGGAGGCGCGTCGCAGGACGGACCTGATCCGTTTTGGGGTGTTTACGAAGAAGTCCTGGCTGTCGCATTCGCCGAATGGGGATTACCGGGCATTGTTCCCGATACCCCGAACGGAGATCGCGAAAAATTCAAATTTGACACAAAACCCGGGATATAACTAACTTAGAGCGCCCGGCCAACCGGCCGGGCTTTTTTTCATATGAAAACATTATGGATCATGCTGTGCAGCTGCATGGCTGCGGGGGCGCTTAACGCCCAGGATTATACGAAGACAGACCATGGCGTCAGGGCCGTGGTGAATGATATCGCTATTGAAATACAGTTCTACCGGCC
>DASZWE010000274.1:0-4475 GCA_035546735.1 Puia sp. | reverse complement strand
AAGTTGACGGCTGTATTGGTAGTATAGGCGAAGAGGCCATGGGAGTTCAAGATGGCGTAGAAGCTGGTGCTGTTCTCCAGGTAGCCGGCGGCATTGAGCTTATTGTCCTTCGAGACCCGGAGGCTCTCCTGTACCATGTCGGCGCGGGACTTCGAGTCGAGCGCGGCCGTAGCTTCCACATATGTCTTTGAAGGCGCTTCGTAGGTCTGCGGGCCAGGAAAGGGCACGTATTCAGGATTCTCCGGGGCCAGGCGGGCCAGGTCCTCTGCGCGGCGTACGGCTTTTGCCAGCGAGGCGTCGTCGTATTCGTTGATAGTGGTGGTTCCCACTTTTTTACCAAAGGCGGATGAGATGGCAAGGGACATCTGGTCGGAAGCGCCACTGGTGGATACGGCGTTGAGGGCGTAGCGTATGTTGCCTCCTATGGAGCCATTGATAGAGACCTGGCATTCGTCGGCTTTGGAATAATCGAGGACCTTTTGCAGCAGGGTGCGCGCTTCGTCCCGGGTAAGAAGAGACATGGTTTATATTTTTCTTGCTGTATTGATGACATTGATACCATTGAAACGGGCGGTGGCGGCGCCGTGTGACACCGCATTGCTTTGGGAAGGCTGTCCCTTACCGTCGAAGAAGGTGCCTCCCAGTCTGTAGTCCCGCTGGTCGCAGACGGCGGTGCAGGAGTTCCAGAACTCCTGTGTATTGGCCTGATAGGCTACGTCCTTTAGCATGCCTGCGATCTTCCCGTTCTTTATCTCATAGAACAGCTGGCCGCTGAACTGGAAATTATAACGCTGCTGGTCGATGGAATAGGAGCCATCCCCAATGATATAGATGCCTTTTTCTACATTTTTTATCAGTTCGTTGGGCATAAGAGGCGTTTTGCCGGGGCGTAATGAAATATTGGCCATGCGCTGGAACTGGACGTCCTGCCAGCTCTGGGAGTAGCAGCAGCCCTGGGATTCATTCAGTCCGATGATATGTGCCTGGTCGCGGATGGCCTGGTAGTTGACGAGCACACCGTCCTTTATCAATTCCCATTCCTTACAGGGTACGCCTTCGTCGTCGTAGCCTACGGCGCCGAGTGATCCGGGCTGCAGCTTGTCGGCGACAATGTTGACCAGCTTGCTGCCGTAGTTGAATTTTTGACTCTTCCACTTATCCAGCGTAAGGAAGCTGGTTCCTGCGAAGTTGGCCTCGTAACCCAGCACTCTATCCAGCTCGGTGGGGTGACCGGCGGATTCATGGATGGTGAGGTAAAGGTTGGTGGGATCCAGCACCAGATCATATTTACCCGGCTCGACGGATCTGGCGGCGTGCTTTTCCGAAGCCTGTGCGGCGGCCAGCCTGGCGTCTTCCAGCATGTCGTACCTGTCCGTGTAGAGCGTGGTCATGGTCTTTATTTTTTTACTATCGTCGGGGGTCAGGTATTCGTAACCCATTCCCATCGGCGCTCCCAGGGAGTTCCTTGTCTCGAACTTACCTGTCTTCTCATCGATCTTTGTCACGGTGAAGACGGGCCATATACGATGGATGTCCTGGTCGATGTAGGAGCCATCCGTGGAGGCGAAATATTTCTGTTCGTTGACGAGGAAGAGGGCCGTATCGATGAAGCTGGCGCCGCCCTTCATGGCTGCGTCGTTGACAGCCAGGATCATTTCCGCCTTGTCCTTTATGGGGATATCGAAACCGTTCTTAATAATGGGGGTTTTCCAGGTGACCTCACCAAGACCTTTTTGTGGCGCCAGCTGTACGGGCTGCGACTGCAGCCGTGCGTTTTCTTTGGCAATGGATACGGCCAGTGCGGCGGCCTTTGCAATATTGTCCTTGTCGAGCTTGTCGGTGGCGGAGAATCCCCAGCAGCCATTGGCAATGACCCGGATGCCCATGCCGTAGGACTCGGTGTCCACGATGTTCGTTACTTTATCTTCCCGGGTGATGACGAACTGGTTGAGATAACGGCCGATGCGTACATCCACATAAGTGGCGCCTTTTGAACGGGCGGCATTCAGCGCTATGTCGGCCAATTGCTTTTTTATTCCCGTATCGATCCAGGACGTACCTGTACGGGGCCGAGTGGTTGATCCCAACACCGGTATCCTGCTCAGGAGGACGCCGCCCATGCCCATACCGGCCATGGATAGGAAGTCTTTTCTTTTCATGTGTTGAAAATAGAATTTTCCCGATGGATAGACAAGATAAAGACAACCGTTCATAAACAATCCAACCCGCCCGTCCTGTCTGTCCTCGGGGCAATGAGCCTCCGGTTCGTTAAAAAGTCCTATTTTGCCGCGCCGAATGATAAAAGCAATTGTCAAAAAAACTCTACACATGAAATATACCCAAATGCCTCTTTTGATCCTGTCCGTCCTGCTGCTTGGTATCTGTGATGTACATGCGCAAAAGACAACCTATGGCGATATCTCCGAGGCGTTACAAGCTACGGGACGGTTGAAGGGTCAGTCAGGGCCTGCCAGTGTCAACTGGATACAGGGTGGGGCGCAGTATTCCTTCACCACAGGTAAGGAGATCCATGTAATGGACCCGAAGACCCTGCAGGAGAATACTGTCTTTACCAACAATGGTCTTCATTTCCCCGACGGCAAGGAGTTCAACTACCAGTCCTTTCAATGGAGTCGTGACAGCAGGCACCTGGTATTCAAGACCAACTTCCGGCATCTCTACCGTCGCAGCGGCATATCCGACTATTATATCTATGATGTGGATTCACGCCAGCTGCAGCTGGCGGCGCAGAATGCCCGTACGGCGGAGCTTTCCCCCAACGGACAGATGGTAGGCATCGAGCGGGGCGGCAATATGTATGTCTATGATTTTGGCAAGAGCAGAGAGACTATGCTGACCATGGACAGCACCAGCGAGGACGGCGTATTCAATGGACATTATGACTGGGTATATGAAGAAGAGTTTGGCCAGGCCCAGGCCTGGAACTGGAGCAGAGACAGCCGGTACATCGCCTTCTGGCAATTCGACGAACGGAAGGTGCCCATATTCCACATGACGAATTATGAAGGGTTTCATCCCGAACAGGTAACCATTCCCATCCCGCAGCCGGGAGACGCCAACCCTTCCGTCCGGATAGGCGTGGTGGATGTGCAGAATGGGAAAAAGAGATGGCTGCAGCCGGAAGAGACAGGGGATTTTTATATCCCGAGGATATACTGGACCAGCGATCCCGACCAGCTGGCATTGATGACCCTCAACAGGGCGCAGGATCATATGAAGCTGTATTTCTTCAATGTTAAAACAGGCGAGCGCCGGCTGGTATTGGAAGAAAAGAACAGCACCTGGGTGGCGATCTTTAATTTTTATACCAATGTGAATGATATGATCTATTTCCCAGAGAAGACAAAGGACTTCTTCTGGGTGTCGGATCGTAGCGGGTATTATCACATCTATCATTATGGATACGAGGGGAAGCTGATCAACCAGGTGACGAATGGGAACTGGGATGTGATCAAGGTTACAGGTATCGATCCGGACAGCAAGACCATTTACTATCTTTCTGCCGAGGCTTCACCGCTGGAGCAGCAGCTGTATTGTATAAAATATGATGGTACGGGTAAAAAGAAGCTGACGGCGGTGGA
This sequence comes from Puia sp., assembly GCA_035546735.1. Classification (GTDB taxonomy): domain Bacteria; phylum Bacteroidota; class Bacteroidia; order Chitinophagales; family Chitinophagaceae; genus Puia. The sequence goes on along the minus strand of DASZWE010000274.1, from coordinate 873 downwards.
AGGCTTTCACAATATCGATATGTCCACCAGCACCGCCTATTATATCGACGAGTATAGTAATGTCAGCACACCTATGCATGTAGGGCTGTATGATGGAAAGGGGCGGTTGTTGAAGATGCTGCAGGAGAATCAATCCGTCAGCGATTTTGTCAAAACGCATGCATATGCTCCCACGGAGCTATTCCATTTTACCACTTCGGATGGGGTCCGGCTGGATGGCAGCATGATCAAGCCTTTCGACTTCGATCCGTCCAAAAAATATCCTGTCGTGCTGGCTATCTATGGCGGTCCGGAGTCGCATGGAGTTTTTTCCAGGTGGGGCGCCAACGGGATGCAGCAATGGCTGGCGCAGAATGGCTATATCGTTGTGGATGTCAACAACAGGGGGATTGCCAATTATGGCAGCGCCTTTATGAAGATCGTCTATAAGCAGCTGGGGAAATGGGAGAGCAATGACTTTGTGGAGACCGCGCATTACCTGGCGACCCTGCCGTATGTCAATGGAGACAAAATGGCTATCATGGGGACCAGCTATGGAGGCTTCAGCACCACCTATACGTTGTTGAATCATCCCGGCGTCTTCAAGGTGGGTATTGCCAACAGCCCCGTGACGGACTGGCGGCTGTATGACGATGTCTATACGGAACGTTATATGGGTACATTGCCGGACAATGAGGAAGGATATAAGAACAGCAGCGATATGACACATGCCGGAGCGCTGAAGGATCATCTGCTGCTGATCCATTCCATGAGCGATGACAATGTACATCCGGTGCATACCATGCAATTACTGACCGCGCTGACCAATGCGGGGAAGGATGTGGATCTGCGGATCTATCCTCCCGGAGCGCATGGCGCCGCGTACAATTGGCC
>DASZWE010000273.1:0-3021 GCA_035546735.1 Puia sp. | reverse complement strand
AAAGCAGCTGCTCCCAAGTCCCCTGCCGACACCGTCCGGCCAAAGCCAAAAGGACAGTTGAAGGTCCAGCGTAAAAAGGGGAAGGTCTTCGAGCGGGAAAAGCCCGAACGCCGCAAGTTCGATTCTACTCTTTTTACCAACAATACGGTCGCCACCCGCAGCGACTACATGGCGAGCATGGAGAGAATATACGACCTGCTGAGCCAGGTACCTGCCGTAACGGCATCTTTTGTCCACCTCGATGAGATAGATGACAAACTGGATGATGAGGATTCCGCGCTGGCCATCCTGAGCGAGCGGCTTTCGGTGAATGACAGGACCCTGAATATCCGGAATCTGCAGATGTTCAATACCCTGTTGGATGAGCTCGACCGCAATACAGATGGGTATAGCAGGCGTCTGGACAAGTACGACAAGAAAATGGATGAGGTCAGGAAGAATGTGGAGCAGATGCGGAAGGATACACTGATACTGCATATTTTCCGGGACTCGGCGTTAAAAGCTTCTTTCCAGGCGCAACTGCAGCAGCTGAAAGCCAAATGGAGACAGGCAGACAGCCTGATCAGGCTCTATTCCGACCAGATCAACGATCTGAAGACGCAGGCGACAGCCAACTCCATCACAATCGAGGACCTGACCTCCAGGGTAGACCAGGCTTTAAAGGATGTCGGCACCAGGGCTTTCGGGAAAGAACGTCGCTATCTCTGGGAGCCGCGTTCACCGGGGATGCGCAGTAATTTCTCCAAAGAAGGCTTCAAACGGAGCCTGGAAGGGGAACAACAGCTGGCCCGCTATTATTTTTCCAACACCCGTACCAAAAGATTCTGGCTATTGGTGACGGGGTTCGTATTCTTCTTCTGGATCGTTCTGAATTTCCGGCGCCTGAGACGAAGGGATAGCCTGAAAGCATTGAAGGATTTCAACTTCCGGTATGTCACCGCATGGCCATGGATCGCCACGCTGGTGTTCATTCTTAGCCTGGCGCCTTTGTTCGATGCCCATGCGCCGGCTATCTATATCGAGTCCACGCAGTTCCTGCTCATGATACTGCTGACAATAATTTTCTGGCGGCAGTTCTCACGGCCTGCGTTCTATGGATGGTGCATCTTTATCCTTCTTTTCCTCCTGGTGCCTATCACACGGATATTGGGCCTGCCCATCGGCATGCAGCGTTGGGCCAATTTCTTCCAGAACGGATTTTCTGTCGCATTTGGACTTTTGTATCTTTTTAGCAGTAAGTTCACGGACAACCGTCCCCGGCTGATGAGGGCAATGGCCTGGCTGTATGTATTCCTGAATCTTTTGGCCATGGTCTGTAACCTCATGGGAAGGGTTACCCTGTCACAGATACTTGGCGCCACGGCGGTATATGCCTTTGCACAGACCGTTAGCCTGGGCGTCTTTGTACGCAGCATGGTAGAGGCATTCCTTCTGCAGATACAGACCAGCCGTGTACGTAAAAAATATCCGGAGCATTTCGATCATAAAAAAATAGAAAAGTCCGTAGGACGGTTCGCCGGCGGAGTGGCTATTCTGTTGTGGCTGATCGTATTTACTTCCAATCTGAATATATTCGATGCCATCAACGACGCATTGACGGAGTTCTTCAATACACCTCGTCAGGTAGGCAGCCTGCCCTTTACATTGGGAGGCATCCTGCTGTTCGCAGGCATCATCTGGGTAGCCAATTTTCTTCAGAAATACATCGCCTTCTTTTTTGGCGACACAGGGGATGATGCATCATTGGATGACACAGGGCAAAGGTCCCGTCTGCTGGTCACCCGGCTGATCCTGCTGACAGTTGGCTTCCTGCTGGCGGTAGCTGCTTCAGGGCTGTCCATCGACAGGATAACAGTGATCATCGGCGCCCTGGGCGTGGGCATCGGCCTCGGCCTGCAAAGCATCGTAAACAACTTTGTGTCGGGCATCATCCTCATTTTCGACCGCCCCCTGCGAATCGGGGATACGGTGGAAGTGGGAGACAAAAAAGGAAGGGTAAAGGAGATAGGTATACGAAGCAGCACGCTCCTGACAGAGGATGGCGCCGAGGTGATCATCCCCAATGGAGACGTGCTGTCCCATAATATCGTCAACTGGACCCTAAGCAATAATCATGTGCGAATGAGCCTTTCCTTTACGATCGACAAGCCGGAACATATGGAGGCCATCCAGCCGGATGCGATAAAAGAGATCGTACGCAGCAATCCGCATGTATTTGCCGCCCGCCCGCCGGAAGTATTGGTAAATATCCTCAACTCCAAATCCTTGGAGATAAAAGTCCTCTTCTGGGGAAATGATATTTCAAAGACCACGCTGACCTCCGCGGAAGTACGGGCCGCTATTTATCGTCATCTCGATAAGCAGGGCATCAACGTCGTGTAACTCATCTTGCTGCCGGATTGTACAACCAGGCTTTGCTAACGCACTGAGCGTTATTGCCGTAGCCGCCGGCCAGCAGCACAATACCGGAAGGCAGCAGCGTGGCCGTAGAAAAGTAATAGGGCTGGTCCATAACAGCGGATGTTTTGAAGACCGAATCGCCGGGATCAAGCGTCTCGATGTGATTGTCTCCCCCGGCTACCACGATGGCGCCATTGCGCAGGGTGACGACGGCATTGTTCAGCTTGAATCGCTGGAATTGAAGCCCCGGCCCTTTCCGGAATACATTCTTCTGCGGGTCGTAGATCTCCGTGGTATTATATTTCCCCATCCAGTCGCGGTTGTTGGAGCCTCCTATCACAATGACCCTTCCATCGGACAGAAGAGCGGCTCCAAACTTGTACTTTACGATATTGAGATCGGCAGCCCTGGTGAAGCGGTTGGTGGTGGGATCATAGATCATGCTGTATTGCACCGGCTGACGATGCAGCATCCCTCCCATGACGAATACTCTGCCATCCCGAAGCTGCACGGCGCAGGAGCCGCTAAGATTCAACGGCGAGGGGCCCGTTTTTTCGAAGTTGTGTGTCGCGGGGTTATATAATTCGGCATAGAGGTCGGGATCTTCGCTGCCACCGATGA
>DASZWE010000272.1:0-7300 GCA_035546735.1 Puia sp. | reverse complement strand
CAACAGCATAAATCTCCTCATGCCCCTCAAAATTCCCGCGAAATATCACCCACCTCCCATCCGGTGAAAAATGCACATTCGGCTCCAGCTTGTAATACTGCCCCTTCATATTCACCAGCTTCTCCGACACCAGCCGGTCCCCCTCGCGACGGAACAAATAGATCCATCGTCCGTTCTTCGCCTTCGCTACCTGGCCCGAATCACCCCCATCCCCCGCAAACAACCTCCTGTCCGGAGAAATAGTAAAATGAATGGACCACTCGTCCCGCGTCATCGCACACTTTCTCTCCTTCCCCGTACGCACATCCACCCCACCCAGAAAAAAAGTCTGCCCCTTCGGTATCTGCCAGTCAAACCAGATCGTATCCCCCTCCGGACCAAAGAACTCATGCCCCGCGATCTCATTCTCCACCGTCCGTTGGTGCATCAGCCGCACCTCACCCGTCGTCACATGGATGGTCCATATCCTGTCCACCTTTTGCCAGGGCCCCTCATGACAGAACATCAGCATCGCCGTATCCCTGGGCGAAAACTGCACATGCCCGATCCAGGTATTCTCCCGGTGTATCTTTTTCAGCCCCCCCGTCCGCAGGTCGATCGTAAATAAGGTATGTGGAATATGCGCATCGTATATGCGGTTGAAGAAATCGTGCTTCTCCGGGTACTTTCGCAATATCTCCTTCTCCTTCTCTCCACTCTCCACACCCGCCAGCAAGGTCTCGTTCGCATTCAGCGTGGAAACAGTCCCCTTAAAGTCCGGCGGGAATACAAACACCAGCCTAGTCGCCTTATCATCCACATCCGTACAAAACACACTGTCCTTCACCTGGTAAAATACCCGCTTGCCGGACGACGCCACGATCTCCCCACTCATGGGAGAAGATATATGCGTCACCTGCACCGCCCGCCGCGTCAGCAGATCCATCGTATAGATCTGCTTATCCTTCCCCTCCGTGTGGTAAAACACCATCTTGTCCCCGATAAAAGGGTTATTATGAAAATAGAAGCTGGCATTATCACCCCCCAAACCCGACAACCGCACCACCGTATGACGCGTATCTTTATCGATCCATGCAGCAGGCATCGGCCGCACCGACCCCGTCTCCAGCACCGGCAGCCCGCCATCACCGACCCGGCCAGATCCCGCGCCGCCACCACCCCGGTCGGCCAAAGTACCGCCACCACCCTGGTCGGCCCAATCACCACCACCCTGGTCGGCCAAAGTACCCGCCACAGTACCCGCCAAAGTGCCGGCCAAAGTACGGGCCGTCCCCCCCGTCACTGTGCCCATCGACAAAAGCATCACTCCAAAAAGAATAAGTCCTTCAATTTTCATACAGTTCATCTTTTAAAGCTACCCCACCGGGCAGTTTGCGCCCTGGGTCCTCAGGGGTAAGCATGCGCACATCAATACCCCAAATTTTGTGTATACAGTCCCGGCGCAGCATCCAGCTGCGACTGTGGCACAGGATAGAGGATGTAATTGGCCACCACCGCATTGATCCTATGCTGAACATCCTCCGTCCCGATCCAGTTGTTCATGATGGTCAGCAGCTGACCGCTCCGCTGCAGGTCGAACCACCTGGACCCCTCATCCGCAAATTCCCTTCGCCGCTCGTCGAACAATTGCGGCAGCGTTACACCGGTCAACGCCCCCACTCCCGCCCTCGTCCTCACCAGGTTGACGATCGAATCCGCCGTCGTCTGTGATCCCGGCGCTCCATTCAGGATACACTCCGCCTTCCTCATCAACACATCGGTATAACGGATGGCAATAAAATTGATCCCCCAGTCAAACCGGCTCGTGGTCGGTATCTTCGTCACGTCCAGATATTTTTTAAAGAAAGGCCGGTTTTCAGTACTCCCCGCATTCGTATACCCCGCCGTATAAATCGTGGCAGGCAGCCGCAGATCCCCCGCCTCATAATCATTTACCAGGTCCTGTGACACGGGTATGATCTCCAGACTTCCATTCGACTTCGTATCCTTCAGGGAGGTAAAATATCCGTTAGGCGTCAGCACCCAGGGAAAAGTCGCCCCATAGGTAGAAGCGGTGCCGCTGATCCCTGTTTGATACATGACGTCGAAGACGGCTTCCTTATTTCCCGTGGAGGTAGGACTCTGGTTGGAGTAAGAAAAGATATTGGCATAATTGGGGTTAAAAGCAAACAGCCCGCTGCCGATAATATCGTCCAGCAAAGGCTCGGCCAGTGACCACTCGCTCAACCCGAGACCAGGTCCCAAAATGCCATAGGCCGGCCCCGATCGTGTCATGTACACTTGTGCCAGCACCCCTTCAGCGGCATACTTGGTGGCCCTTCCCACATCTACTCCCGTATAGCTGGCGGGAAGATTCGAAATGGCAAACTGCAGATCCGAAATAATAAGGTCATACACAGAAGCCGCATCACTTTGCTTGAGCTTATTCGACTCAGCCACGGTCATGGGATGATCCACAATGGGCAGCTTCCCATAATACTTTACGAGATCGAAATAATAGAAAGCCCGGAGGAACTTCGCTTCGGCCTGCAGCCGGGTAGCCAGACTCGCCGACCCAACATTACTGCCGTTCCTGCTCAATTGATCGAGAACCGTATTGGCCCGAAAGATGCCATTGAAATCCGTATTCCACGCCTCCTCCACATACGTATTCGATGCTATGCCGGGCGAAAAATCATTGATCGGATCCCAGTCCCGCACAGCCACGGACACGCCATAAATATTATCCGACCGGATCTCGGACAGGTTCAGCAGACGGTCAGGATACCCTCTCAGATCGGCGTATGCCGCATTCACCCCCTGGATAAAATCGCTGGGAGTCTTGTAAAAGGTCGCCGTCGTGGCCGATGAAATAGGTATCTGCTTCAGATCCTTGGTACAGGACGCCACCAAAAGAATGAGCAGCGCCGGGAAAAATATCTTTTTCATTGTATGCATGATTGTAATGATCAAAAGTTGATGTTCAGTCCGACAATAAATGACTTGGGCAGAGGGAGTCCGCCATAATCACCCGCTTCCGGGTAGGCGGAATTCGAACTCACCGTCGTATTGGCCGCCTCGGGATTTAGCCCACCATAATACTTGTCATGACCGAAGAAATTCTCGGCCGACACATACAGACGTGCGCTCTGAACAGCAGTGGTCTTGATCACATGCTTCAAATTATACCCAAAAGTAATATTCCGCACCCGTATATAGTCGGAAGAATACAACCAGTCCGTATTCGCTACAAACCCAAACGTCGAATACGCCTTGCTCACCCGGCCCGCGCCAGGGTCGGAAGGAGACCTCCAGCGATGAATATAGAACTCCGGAGCATTGTCCGTAAACCCCTGCCCCGTACGCGTAAGCGCACGACCCAGCAGGGAATAGATGGAACCGCCCGACTGCCCCTGGACAAGCACGCTCAAGTCAAAACCCTTGTACCGGAACACATTGGTCACTCCATAGGTATAATTGGGATTGGGATGTCCGACGATCTGCTTGTCCGCCTCGGTGATCACGCCGTCGTGATTCAGGTCCTCGTACTTGGGATCGCCCACCGTCTCGCCAGTTCCATACAAAGCCACCTTCTTGTCTATATCATCTTGTGTAAGAATGCCGATCATCCTGACAACATATATGCTGTTCAGCGGACTCCCTACTCGCAGGATATTATCGGTCACTTCAAATCCATTGGGAATAATGATCTGGTTCTGGTCTCCATATAAAGCCACGATCTTGTTCGTGTTATGGCTTATATTGACACTGGTGGTCCACTCGAACCTGCCTGTCAGATTGCGCGATGTTATCGCAAGTTCCTGACCGATATTCCTCACGGAACCGGCATTCTGCAACGCAAACTGCTGACCCGATACCTCCGGTACGGGCACATTCAACAGGAGCTGTGTATTTAGCTTATTGTAATAGTCGAAACTACCGGTGATCCGGTTATTGAACAGCCCGAAGTCGATACCGGCGTCATAGGTCTGCGACCGCTCCCACTTGAGATTGGGATTGGAGATCACATTAGGCGCCTGCCCGATCGCCGCCGCCTGCGTAGCACCCAGCACATATCCATACGAACCCAGCGTGGGGACATCGTAATCACCAATATTGTTATTGCCGTTCACTCCATAGCTGGCCCTCAACTTCAGATCGCTGAACACCGGCAGCCCCTTCATGAAATCCTCCTCGGTCATCCTCCATCCCAGGCTGACAGAAGGGAAATTCGCATACTGGTTGTTGGCGCCGAATCGCGACGATCCATCCCTCCGCAGGCTGGCCGATAACAGGTATTTGTGCTTATACGCATACTGCACCCGGCTGAAATAAGATATCAGCACATTCTGGCTCGAAGTATTATTGCCGGTGAAGCCGATACCGGCCGCCGCATTCAGCGTCTGTATGGACGCACTCGTAAATCCCCCCACGGATGTGATCCCCATCTGATCCAGCCTGTCCTTGTTGTACGACTGGCCCACCAATACATTTAAACTATGATCCTCGCCGATCACCGCGTTATAAGTCAGCGTGTTCTCGTTGACCAGGGTCAGCCTGCGGTAATTGGAATAAGTGCCCGAGGTGGCCGCCGTAAGATTGGAATTGGTGGCTGGATTGAACGTCCGCGCAACCACGGACCCCGTGGTGATGTACGGCACATACGTGCTGGTATTGCTGTTGACATTGTCCACGTTCACCGTTGTACGGAAGACCAGCCCTTTGTACAGTTGCACCTCCCCATAGATGGTACCCAGCGTACGCGCCCGCTTCGTCTGTCCGATGTTATAGGTCAGTTTACCCAATGGTCCATTGGTGCTGTTGCTCCAGAGATACTGCGCATTCTTCCCGATATTGGGAAAATTCCCAACGGTGTCTTCCTGTACGGGCGACATGCTCAGCGCCTGGTGAAAGATGTTGTCCTTTCCTTCCACGCCCGGATCGTTGGTAATGGAATAGGATGGCATCACGGCGATACCAAACCGCAATATCTTGCTCGCATTGACATCTATATTCGCCCTTGCCGAATACTCCTTATAGTCTACGCCTTTTATAAACCCATCCTGTCTGGCATAGTTCCCCGCCATATAGTACCGGACGGCGTCGCTGCCGCCGCTGGCGGAGATCCCGGCATTCTGCATCGCCCCTTTCCGCTCGATCAGACTTTGCCAGTCCTCGAACTCCAGACCGGGATGTCCCGGCGTCGCCCACCGGGGGTCGAGCATGTATTGCACATTCACCTGCCCCGGCGACAGCCCGATCAGCGCGGCCCTCGTAGCCGCATCGTCACCCGCTGTAGCGCCGGCCGAACCATATTTGACCACATAGGCGGCATTGATCATCTCCGTCGCCCGGTCGATCCACTGCTGACCATTCAGCATCTGCAGCTTCTTGCTCGCCTCGTTGTAGCCCGCATATCCCGTGACGCCTATAACAGGCTTACCGCTCTTGCCATGCCGGGTGGTGATCAGGACAACCCCGTTCGAAGCCCTCGATCCATAGATGGCCGCAGCAGCAGCGTCCTTCAAAACCTCTATATTCTCGATATCGTTCGGATTGATATTGTCCATCGGATTGCCCCCCACAAAACTGCCATTCCCCGTATTCGAAGAATTATTGGTCAATGGCATCCCATCTACCACATACAACGGCTCATTTCCCGCACTGATAGACCCCGAACCACGCACCTGGATGCTAAAAGCCTTCCCGGGGATGCCGGTATTCTGCTTCACCGTGACACCCGCCACCTGCCCCACCAGGGCCTGGTCCACCCGGGTGATAGGCCTGTCGTCAAATGCATCCGCTTTAAGCGTAGCCACAGCCCCGGTGACATTGGTCCGCTTCTGCGTACCATACCCCACGACAACGACATCACTCAAAGAACTCCCGGATAGCTTCATGGACAACGACAGCTCATGCCGCCCATTTAACTTCACTTCCCGTGACGCATAACCTACAGCAGTGAAAACCAGCACGTCATTGCCTGAAAATACATTCAGCTCGAACCCACCATCCGCCCCGGTGGCAGTAGCAGTATGAGTGCCCTTCAGGGTCACCGTCACATTGGCGAACGGCCTGGCCGTCTCATCCAATACCTTTCCGGAAACATGAAAATTTTGTTGGGAATAAGAAAAGGAACATAGGTGCAAGAGGAATGCCAATACACATCCCCGCTGCAAAAGCGCAACTAGTTTCATAATAGCAGCAATTAAGGTGATAAATAGCCCGACTATCCTAAATGTAGATCAACCCCATCGCGGCACTGTCCTGATGCGTCCTGTTTTGCAGCAAAAATCTACGCAATCGTTCCCGGAAAATATCCGTCTGGACAACGAGCCTCCGGCCCATTCTGAATGGTTGGATGGACGTTTAAAACCCCTGCAGCAAGGCGGCAGGATAATTAATCAGAAGAGAAAGATAAAAAAGTATCAGAGGAACCCGAGCTCGAGCTTCGCCTCCTCGCTCATCATGTCCTTAGTCCAGGGTGGGTCGAAAGTTAATTGGACATGACAGTCGATGACCCCTTCAATGGCCTCCACTTTTTGCTGCACATCGTGGATGATCTCGCCCGCGGCAGGACAGGCAGGCGCAGTCAGCGTCATGGTGATCTTCACCTCTCCACGGTCGCCCATATTTATTTCATAGACGAGACCGAGATCATATATATTCACAGGTATCTCCGGGTCGTACACCGTACGTAAGACCCCTTCTATCTGATCCCGTAATGTTATTGTTTCGCTCATAGAAAAAACGTTTATTCAATCCAGTTAGGATTGAAGCGACTTGGCCTGGTATGCCAAAGCATACATTTTAATTTGCTTCACCATCGACAAAAGTCCATTGCTGCGGGTAGGAGAAAGATGACTGCTCAGCCCGATGGCGTCGATAAAATAAAGATCCGCATCCACGATCTCTTTCGGCGTATGCCCCGACAGCACCCGTATCACCAGGCTTACCAGCCCCTTCGTAATGACAGCATCACTGTCCGCCGTGAAGGTCATGATCCCACCCGTATAGTCCGCATGCAGCCATACCTTCGACTGGCATCCGCGAATGAGGTTCTCGTCTATCTTGTATTTTGGATCGATCAGGGGCAGGTCCTTTCCCAGTTGAATAATGTACTCGTATTTATCCATCCAGTCGCCGAACAATTCGAAGTCCGCAATGATCTCGTCCTGTTGTTCCTTAATGGTCATTTTTTATTTTTTTCACCAGGCCTGGTCCCCGGCCCATTGTCCCGGCCTGGTCAACGATTCCTCATCCGGCCGCAGCCCTTCAGCCCGGCCCGGCGCCTTATCCCAGCAGCTTCGTCGCCTTCCTT
>DASZWE010000271.1:0-7914 GCA_035546735.1 Puia sp. | reverse complement strand
GATAGTCGGAATGGTGGAAATTGGATCGGACGAGATTCTCCGTGGTGTGTGCGTATCTTAAGGCGTACGCTGTCAGAGTATAAGCGGGGTAAAAATAAAGAAGATTTCGTTAAAAAGCAATATTTTTTTTAAAGTTTTTTTACAGGAGGGGCCGGAGGCTCGTTGTTTGACGGACATTACCGGGTTTCCAGCTCCTTATTAGCGGCCCGGAAGGTTTTTTCTTTTTTTAGGTTGAACCACCATTCGGGGGCTGTTTTTTTCATCAGGGTGTCGATATTGCGCATGCCCAGCAGGTACCAGGCTCCTTTTAGCTTGCCGCCGAGAGAGGATTGTAAAGCGCGCAGGCTCATGGCGAAACCGCTGTCCAGGTATTCCATATGGTGCCAGTATCCGGCGGGCATAAAAAGGGTATCTCCATGATCCAGGATCACTTCGTAGCCTTTTGCCAGCTTCAGGGCCGGATAGCGGTCCATTTCCAGCTTGTTGTCCCGGGCGTCGAAATAATGCTCGAAATTGACAAAGCTGAGCACTTCGAAGGGTTTCCGATAGAGTTTATGCTGTTCCTCGAAGGGGAATAAAAGCACTCTTTTACGGCCGCCGAACTGTGTATGAATGATATGGGAGAGGTCAATGTCGAAGTGCATGTGTGTGATGGAGCCTTTACCGCCGACAAACAGCATTGGGTAGCGTTTTACGAACCCTTTCATCAGGTGTTCGGGCCATTCGAAGTCGGTGGTGATCTGTGGGGCGTGTTCGAAGATATTGAAAAGGAAGATGCGCCACTGTGCGGGCCCTTTCCTGATCATGTCGATATAGTCCCCGAACTTCATATAGTCGTCGGCCGTATTGATAGGCGTATAGGCGTCGCTTTTAATATTATTGTACAAGCCTACCTCCACGTGGCCCACGATGGATTTGAAAAAGTCCCAATTCCACTTAGTTGTCGCGGGCCAGTCCTTTGAGAGGTTCCTGATCACCAGGGGCTTCATCGGATTGTAATAATTTTCTCTGAAATCCTCCGGACTGATAGTGTCCACCCTATCTACCGCCTGTAAGTGCATAGGTCTTCGAATTTTCGCAAATTTAATACTAATTCCAGGTTACAAAACCGTTGTTAAATAGTTAGATATCTCTTAACAAATTTTAACAAATGGTTTTAAGAAGCGGAATGTTGGGCCAAATTTCCTGATTTTTGGTAAATTACCGCATGCTGTTGCATCTCCATCCGGATAATCCCCAGCCCAGAAATATCAAGACCATTGTAGAATGCCTGCTGGATGGCGGCGTTATCATCTATCCCACCGATACCATTTATGGTCTTGGCTGCGATATTTTCCAGCACAAGGCCATCGAGCGGATCTGCCAGATCAAGCAGGTGAATCCGGCCAAGGCCCGGCTTTCTTTTATATGCTACGATCTCAGCGACTTAAGTCAATATACCAAGAGCATTTCCACTCCCCTGTACCGGATGTTGCGCAATTATCTGCCGGGGCCGTATACGTTTATCCTGCCGGCCAGCAAACAAGTGCCTAAGATATTGAAAAGCAAGAAGGATACCATCGGCCTCCGGGTGCCGGACAACAAGATAGCCCTCGGGCTGATCAGGGAGCTGGGTCATCCTATTCTTAGCTCGTCCCTGCCGGGGGAGTTCATTGGCGGCGCCGGGTCTTCGGCCGAAGCGCATGTGCCGCTGCCTGTAGAGGAGTATACCGATCCGGAGATCATCCATGATAAGTTCGAGCATCTGGTGGATATCGTGGTGGACGGGGGCATCGGGGGTATTGTTCCTTCCACGGTGGTGGATTGTACGGGCGAGGAGCCGCAGGTGATCCGGATGGGGTTGGGCGCCTGGGAGGCGGAGGTGGATTAGACCGGGAACGGAGATGGGACAACGATGACGGAATGAGGGTTAGAGGGAGGGGATTCGGACGACGATGACGAAATGGAGGTTAGAGGGAGGCGATTCGGACGACCATGACGAAATGTGGGGCAGAGGGAGACGCTTCGGATGACGTGGACGGAATGGGGATCAGAGAGGGGCGGGTCGGCAGCCGTGACGAATCAGGATCAAGGGCATGGGCCGGACGACGATGACGGAATGGGGGTTAGAGGGCGACGGGGCCGGTGATGGCCGAACAAAGGTGAAGAGAGATCAGAGGGCGATGGGGTCATTGGGGATGGACGGCTGCGACAGCTCAGTGGGGACGACAGTGGATGGGATGGGGTCTTCGAAGAGGGTGAGGTCTTCGGCCTGCTCCAGGTTGGCAGGGTCGATGTTGAAGCTTTTTCTGTGATATTTACAGAGTCCGAACTGCTCTATGGCTGCGCGGTGTTCGCGGGTGCCATATCCTTTGTTGCAGTCCCAGCGATAGTGCGGGAATTCTTCGTGCAGCTTACGCATATACTCGTCGCGTCCCGTTTTGGCAAGGATGCTGGCGGCGGCGATGGATGCATAGATGGCGTCGCCCTGGACGATGCAGCGGTGGGCGGTGCGCCGGTATTTTATGAACCGATTGCCGTCGATGAGGAGGAGCCTGGGGCGAAGTTTCAGCTTGTCGAGGGCCAGGTGCATGGCTTTGAAAGAGGCTTTGAGAATATTGATCTTGTCTATCTCTTCGTGATCTACCATGGCTACTGCATAATCCATGGCGTTGGCCTCGATGTATATACGCAACTCCTCCCGATCTTCGGGGGTCACTTGTTTGGAGTCGTTGAGCAAAGGATGGTAAAATCCTTCCGGTAGGATGACGGCAGCGGCAAAGACCGGTCCGGCGTAACAGCCTCTGCCTGCCTCATCACAACCGGCTTCTCTTAGGCCTTCCTGATAGAAAGATTTTAACAACGACGGAAAATTTTATCAAAAATAGGGGGATTGAAATAAGGACGGCGGGTTCATTTATCCACATACAGGATCATTGGGCTATCTTTATTCAAAATGAACGTATGTTGATGATACAATGGCTGCGGGGGCCATGGCCCTGGTATGTTGCCGGTCCGTTGATCGGATTGACCGTGCCGCTGCTGCTTGTAATGGGGAATAAGAACTTTGGTGTTTCGTCGAGCCTTCGTCAGATCTGCGCCTTCTGTCTGCCGGCGAAGGTTCCTTTTTTTCAATATGACTGGAAGGAGGATGTCTGGCGGCTTTATTTCGTGGCGGGCATTATGGCCGGTGGCTGGGTGGCGACCCATTTGATAGGGACGTATGTGCCGGTGCGGGTGGATGCTGCGCTGGTGGCGGAGATGAAGGGATATGGCGTGCGGGATGTGGGGCGATTGATGCCAGAGAGCCTTTTCAATTGGGGTGCATTGCTGACCCTGAAGGGGTTGTTATTAATGGTGCTGGGTGGTTTTCTCGTAGGCTTTGGCACCCGATGGGCGGGAGGGTGTACTTCGGGGCATTCCATCATGGGGCTTTCCAATCTGCAATGGCCATCGCTGGTGGCTACGGTCTGCTTTATGGCGGGTGGATTTTTTATGGCGAATGTATTGTTGCCTGTGATCCTGAAATATTGTTACCCATGAATGTAAAGATCTGATATGATAAAATATTTTTTTTCGGGGGTTTTGTTTGGGGTGGTCCTGGTGAAGTCCGAAGTGGTCTCCTGGTGGCGGATACAGGAGATGTTCCGGCTGGAGAGCTTTCACATGTATGGGGTCATCGGGTCTGCTGTAGTGACGGGTATATTGTCTATATGGGTCATAAAAAAATGCAGGATCAAAACGTGGTCGGGTGAGCCTATCGTGCCCAAGACCGTACCCTTCCAAAAGGGTCAGATCTATGGCGGGCTGCTCTTTGGGCTTGGCTGGGCTCTTACAGGGGCCTGTCCGGGTCCTCTGTATGCGCTGATCGGCGCGGGCTTTGATGTTGTCATCGTCACCCTGGTAAGCGCTATTGCGGGCACGTATGTATATGGGCTGCTGCGGGAAAAATTACCGCATTGAATCTGCGGGGCGCAGGAGCGACTGGAAGGAGCTCGTCCTGAGGACAGACATCCATGATATGAGGGACTTGGGCTATTTTTTGCGGAAGACCAATTCCTGCACTTACCTTTGCGGCGCTATGCAAACCTCTTCTTCTTCTGCCGGGGCCCGGGCGGCGGCGAATGTCCGGGCGGCGATGACCTCCCGTCCTGTGGCGATCTGGATGATGACAGGCGTCATCATGCTGCTGATACAAGTGATCCTGGGTGGCATTACCCGGCTGACCGGTTCGGGTCTTTCCATCACAGAGTGGGATGTCGTCCACGGCGCGCTGCCTCCTCTCAACCATGCGCAATGGGTGGAGGCCTTTGACAGGTACAGGCAGACGCCGCAGTTCCGGCTGATCAATGCGGACTTTACGCTCTCCGACTATAAGTTCATCTTTTTCTGGGAGTGGTTTCATCGTCTCTGGGCGCGGCTGGTAGCTGTGGTATTCGTGGTAGGTCTTGCCTGGTTCCTGTGGAAGAAGATGCTGCGACCGGATATGATCCGTCCGCTGATCATACTCTTTCTGCTGGGAGCGCTTCAGGGGGCTGTCGGATGGATCATGGTTGCCAGCGGATTGACGGGAGACGCCATCTATGTGCAGCCTACCAAGCTGGCGCTGCATTTTGTCTTTGCCATGGGGCTTATCGTTTATGCCTTTTGGTATGCCCTGCAACTGATGGCGCCGGAGAAGATGGGGTCGGTGCGGGTACCCATTGCCGGCAAAGGGGCCGCCCTTAGGCGGTGGACGATCGGGCTGCTGGTGGTGGTATTTTTTCAATTGTTGTATGGCGCCCTGATGGCGGGGAATAAGGCGGCTGCGGTCGCGCCTACCTGGCCGACCATCAATGGTGACTGGGTACCGGGCTCGCTTTTTAGCCGGCGTCCCATTTTACAGGATCTTGCCGGCAATACCATAACGGTGCATTTTATACATAGAGGTATCGCCTACCTGCTGCTGATACTGGTGGCGATATGGACCTTTGCAGCCTGCAGGCTTTCCGGCGTGCCGGATCATTTCCGCCGGCTGCGATGGCTCCCTCTTGTCCTCATTGTGGTCCAGATAGGCCTGGGGATCTCCAGTCTGCTGACTAGCCCAGGTATCATACCGAACCGGTGGGTGGCATTCGACTGGCTGGCGCAACTGCACCAGATAACGGGGCTCGTTTTTTTATTGACAATAGTAGGGATGTTGTACCTTGTGAGAGCAGTAAGACATTCTGAACCCGTATGATGCGTACGCTCAAATCCATCTATTATTTCTTTCCTGTACAACTGTTGCTGCTCCATCTTCGGAAGTTCCAGGTCTTGCTGGTATTCTGGCTGATATTATTCAGCACGGTGAATGGAGGGTTTATGCGCAGCTATGGTGCGGGGGCTCTTTTTCTTTCGCCGGAATATGTAGGTGAGGTCAGCGCGCTCAGCTGCGCCATTGTCGGGATGGCCACCGGCATCTTTATCATGAGCTGGAATATTACCACCTTTATCCTTTTCAGCCGGCATTTCCGATTCCTGGCCACTACGACGAAGCCCTTTTTAAAATACTGTATCAATAACGCGGGATTGCCACTGATCTTTCTCGTCTTCTATTTTATAAAAGCGGTGCAGTACAGCAGCGCCAAGGAGCTGCTTCCGGCGGGGCGTATCCTCTGGCTCACCCTGGGTTTTCTCCTGGGTTTTGCGGGGCTCATTTCCCTGTCGCTGTTCTATTTCTTTCGCGCCGACAAGACGATCATCCGGCGGATGACACCTGTTATCAGCAATCCCAAGCTGTTCAAATCGCAGTTCCGGAAAGAAGAGGTAAAGCTGAATGAGACCCGGCTGATGAAGGTGCGGTGGTATTTGAATTCACCGTTGACTATCCGGAAGACGAGGGATGTATCGCACTACAGCAAGGATTTTATCGAAACGATCTTTTCCCGGCATCATATCGCCGCGGTGCTGTCCATCTTCGTGGCCTTTGTTTTTCTCATTGTTACGGGCTTCTTTATGGACAACCGGTATTTCCAGCTGCCTGCAGCGGCCAGCATCCTCATATTTTTTGCCATTCTCATTTCTTTGTCGGGCGCCTTTACTTATTTCCTGCAGAGCTGGAGCGTACCTTTTTTTGTCATCGTGTATTTCGTGTTGAACCTGCTGTACCGGTACAATGTGATCGATCCTACCAATAAGGCGTATGGGCTGAACTATACGAAGGAGGAGAATCGTCCGCTATATGATCGGGAGACCCTGCTGCAGCTCTGTTCGGATAAGAAGGTCGCCGCCGACAAGGCGAATATGCTGACCATACTGGAGAAATGGAAGGCCCGGCAGCGGGAAGAAAAGCCCGTGCTGTTCCTGATCAATACCAGCGGCGGGGGCAATCGCAGCGCCGTCTGGACCCTGAGCATGCTGCAGCGCCTGGACAGCCTTTGCGGAGGCGAGCTGATGCGGAAGACCTTTCTTATTACCGGGGCTTCGGGTGGGATGCTGGGGGCTGCCTATTTCCGTGAGCTGGCCCGGCTGAAGCAGGCGGGGGATACGAGCATTCATCTTAATAGCCGTCAATATGTGGATGATATTTCCGGCGACCTGCTGAATACGTTGTTTTCTTCTTTTGTGGCGAGGGACCTTGCCTCACCCGCCCAGAAATTTACGGTAGGCGATAATGAGTACATCAAGGACAGGGGTTATGCTTTTGAGCAAAAGCTGAATGCGAATACCGGGGGGGTGCTCAACCGGCAGCTGAAGGACATTGCCGTGGATGAAGCGGCGGCCAGGATGCCTATTATGCTATTCAATCCTGTCATCACCCGGGACAGCCGGGCGTTGATCATCAGCTCCCAGCCTGTCAGCTTTTTAATGAAACCCCGCTATGACAGCACGCGGATACCCCGTATGGACCCGGACGCCGTGGATTTCGGGGCGCTGTTCGCCCGGCAGGGGCCGGAGAACCTGCGGTTGCTGACCGCCTTGCGGATGAATGCCACCTTTCCCTATGTGCTGCCCAATGTATGGTTGCCTACCACACCCGTCATCGATGTGATGGATGCGGGGTTCCGGGATAATTTCGGGGAGATGAACGCCATCCGATTTCTCAACGCCTTCCGGGAGTGGCTGCAGGAAAATACCGGCGGCGTGGTGCTGCTGCAGATACGGGATCGCAAGACGGGCGGCTGGGAGAATCCGTATGAGTCGGTGAATGTGACCGAGATCATCACCAAGCCCATATTATTGTTGCAGGACAACTGGTATAAAATGCAGGAATATAACCAGGACGATCTGCTGAGCCTGGCGCAGAATGGGATGGGCTTTTCATTCCACAAGCTGGTCTTTCAATATGCGCCCAAGTCGGAAGATGCGGGAGCGGCGCTGAACTTTCATTTAACTACGCAGGAAAAGCAAAATATTATCAGCTCGCTGGACAACCAGGAGAATAAAAAAGTCTTTGCACAATTCAGGGAGCTGGCGGGAAAGCCTTCAGTCCCGGTGCGATGATGTCGCCGGTGGTGTCTATGATATCTTTATCTCTTCTATTGATGAGCCTGTTACGCAGGAATCTCCACATACCCGGGTGAAGCATGGTGCGCTGTCGCCGGATAAGGGTGCGTTCCTGCTCCTGTATATGGGATAGGCTGGTGGCGAGATGTTCGTCCGAGGCGCCGGACTGAAGTGCGATCAGAAAATTTCTTGAGTCTGTCAAAATGGACGCACGCAAGTCTTTTCCTTCAAAACTGTCCATTGTCATGATTAGGTCCTATTGTTTTTAACCTTTCACGCAAAACATACGCCATGGGTATTTTTTTGAGCTAACTCGCGGATGCAGAGGCAATTCAGAATCTCTCCAGAATCTGTAACGCGGGGTATTATTGTCAGGAATGGGGAAAAAATTTCCGAAGGGCAGGGCCTGTGACGATGGCTAAAAAAGATGGAACTCATTAGCTATGAATTCATAAAGGTTTGTTAACG
>DASZWE010000270.1:0-7666 GCA_035546735.1 Puia sp. | reverse complement strand
CTACCATCGGAAAGATCATTTGTACCAACAGCACCGCGGCGCTGGTCTTTGAAAATCATGGGGACGCAAAGGAGATCCTCGCTGCATTGAAAGCCGAACCGCATGTGGTAGCAGCCGTCCTCTACGACGACAAAGGCAACCCCTTCGTTCACTATCCCTCGGAGCTCGACACGAATGCCTTCCCTGCAAGGCCCGGACCGGAAGGGTTTAGGTTCGCGCATTCGCGGCTGGAAGGCTTTCAGCCCGTGGTGATGGAGACAAAGCGGCTCGGAACGCTGTATATGCAATCCGATCTTGGCGATATGTACGCAGATTTCCGGAACTATACGATCATTATGATCCTGGTGGTGATCCTGTGCCTTTCACTGGCCTGGATGCTTACCCGGCTCCTGCAGAAAAATATTTCAGTGCCCATCCTCGCATTGGCCGGGACAGCCAGAATGATCTCGGATAAAAAAGACTATTCCGTGCGGGCAGTGAAGAGAAGCAAGGATGAATTGGGCTCCCTTACCGATGCTTTTAATGATATGCTGACACAGATCCAGGAGCAGAACCTGGCGTTGAATGAGTTCAACCATAGGCTGGAACAAAAAGTGAGTGAACGTACGGTACAGCTGGAGAGCCTGAACAGGGAACTGGAAGCCTTCTCTTATTCCATCTCACACGACCTCCGGGCCCCTCTGCGGGGCATCATCGGCTTTGTCACCATATTGGAAGAAGACTACACCAGCAGGCTGGACGACGAAGCCAAACGGATCACCGCCATCATAAAAAACAATACCATGAAAATGGGCCATCTGATAGACGACCTGCTGGCCTTTTCGCGAATGGGAAGGAAAGACATTGAAAAGACAACCATCCCGACCTCAGCCATGGTCGGGGAGGTGATACGCGAGGTGGCGCCGGAAGATAAGAACGGCCATATCCAATGGATCATCGATCCCATCCCGGATGTCAGGGGCGACATCAATGCCGTGCGCCAGGTATGGATCAATCTGATCTCGAATGCCGTCAAATATTCTGCAAAGAGGGCGGCCCCCGTCATCGAAATAGGCTTCATCCACCGGCAGGGAGAAACCGTCTTCTTTGTAAAGGACAACGGCGTTGGATTTGATGAAAAATATAAGCATAAGCTATTCAGGGTATTTCAACGATTGCACAGCGCCGATGACTTCGAAGGCACCGGAGTCGGCCTCGCCATTGTGGAAAAGGTCATTACCAAGCATGGAGGCAGGGTCTGGGCAGAGGCCGCAGTGGACAAAGGAGCATGCTTTTATTTCAGTCTGCCTGACTAAATCCGATAATCTATATTAACATGAATACGACAATGATCCCCAATTCTGTTGACCTGTTACTCGTAGAAGACAATGCCAACGATGCGGAGCTTACCATCCGTGAATTGAAAAGACACAAGCTTGCCAATAACCTCTACCATGTACGGGACGGCGAGGAGGCCCTGGATTTTATTTTCTGCAAGGGGAAATACGCAGGTACGCGCGATGTCTCCCATACGCCGAAGATGATCCTGTTGGACATACAGATGCCCAAGGTCAACGGCATAGAAGTCCTTGAAAAGATCAAGGCGGACGAAAGGACCAGGCAGCTGCCGGTCGTCATTTTAACTTCTTCCAAAGAAGACCCCGATATCAAGAGATGTTATGACCTGGGAGCTAATAGCTATATCGTAAAGCCCGTGAATTTCGAGCGGTTCACAACTGCCATACAAAGTCTCGGCTATTATTGGCTATTACTGAATCAAAATCCTGTCTGAAATCACTGTTATGCCCCAACAACTCAAAATATTGATGCTGGAAGACAGCATCGTCGACGCGGAAATGGTGGAAAGGTTCCTGAAAAAGGAACACCCGGACTATCAATTTCACCTGGCAAAGAATAAGGAGACATTTTTGCTGGCGCTGGAACAATATCGCCCTGACGTTATCCTGGCGGATAACTCGCTCCCACAATTCGATGCGACAGAGGCCCTGAGGATCGTCCGGCAACAGTCGCTTCACATTCCCTTCATCATGGTCACAGGTACCGTATCCGAAGAGTTCGCCGCAGGCATCATCAAGGCGGGCGCAGACGATTTTATCCTTAAGGACCGGCTGGCCAGGCTCCCCGCAGCCGTTGAGGCTGCACTGAAGCAGCAGCAGACGGAAATGGAAAAACAGAACGCATTCCGGAAACTGTCCGAGAGCGAACAAAAATTCCGTTGTCTCCTGGAATCAGCACCGGATGCAATGGTCATTATGGACGACCGGAACCGTATCCAGCTGATCAATACCCAGACCGAAAAATTGTTCGGCTATGCTGCGGCCGAGATCATCGGCGAAAATGTCGAACTACTATTGCCGGACGACTACCGTAAAGGGGCTGAATCCACCGGACAAAAGAAGAGCGGGCAGCGGTTTCCCGTTGAAATAAGTCTCAGCCCTTTGCAGACCGCCGAAGGCCTCCTGATCACCGCGGCCATACGGGATATCACCGAACGGAAAAATGCGGAACAAGCCTTAAAAGCCCTGGAACTGCAGATCATGAACCAACGGATCCAGGAACAGAAAACGATCACCAGGGCCATCATCAGCGCCCAGGAGCAGGAACGGAATCGCATCGGGCAGGAGCTTCACGACAATATTTGCCAGATCATCTCGACGGCCAAACTATACATCACGGTGGCAAAAGAGGACAAACCTGAACTGAGTGAATTTGTCAATTACCCGATCGAGCTGATTGAAACGGCGGTAAAAGAGATACGTGCACTGAGCGAAAGGAACGTGACGCCCTTGAAAGACATCGATCTGGAAGGCATGGTCCAGACACTTGTTGGCAATCTGGCCCGAACCACCTCCTTAAAAACGAATTTTGCCTATCAGGTGGCTGACCACAGCTTCGACGATGGCTTAAAATTGAATACCTACAGGTTGATCCAGGAACAGCTGAACAATATCGTAAAACATGCCGGTGCGAAAAAGGTCAACGTCTCCATCGAATCAGAGGATCATTTTATTCATGTCGCAGTCAGCGACGATGGTAAGGGGTTCGATATGAATCAAAAAAGGAACGGCATCGGTATCTCGAACATGATCAACAGGGTCGAGTCCTATAATGGCGAGATACGAATAGAAAGCGCGCCCGGCAGCGGATGTACCATACGCTGTAAATTCCCCTTTTGATCTTCGCCATCATCATGAGGTAACGGCTACCCTTTTTTCAATAACACCTTCTGATCAGCGAAGTCGGTAGCCGCATCGATGATAGCCAACAGCTGCGGCCAGTTGCCTGCCGGCTCCTGGTCATGTTTATACTGGCGGCGGAAATGTACGACCAGCTGGTTCCCCTGAACCTTTGCGCTGGTGACGACGGACCCACACCCATTCTCCAGCGTCTTATTCAGCTTGTCCACACCCTGCACCGTGTATCCATCAGGTATGAGGAAGCTCACCGTACAATCCAGGGTCCGGGCATAGGACATATAAATATCCACAGTGCGGGTCCGCTGGGACGGCGTCAGCTTCAACGGAGAATTGACCACCTTGCCGATATTGAGTATAAAGTTATTACCCGCCCGCTGCATCAGACCATCCACCGTAAACTCCGTAGAATACACCAGGTCGGGCGCCGCGCTGCGCAACCCCGGATTATCCACCTTCCAGGCCAGCACCTCCTTGGGGTCCTTCTCGAACTCCGAGGAGATCTCCTCTTTGAATCGGTCTTTCAGGGACTCCCTCGCCTTTTGCAGGGCAGTAGCATAATCCTCGGAAACATTCCTGCTTCTCCGGGCCTTCTTCAGCTCATCCATAATAGACTTTTCCACATGCAGCGCATTCCTCTCGGACTCATAACAATCTTCAAAATTCAGCAAACGCAGCTGCTCGCCCTCCTTCAGCTTCCCCTTAAGGACGGTATGCCTTTTCACATGCAGCACCTGCATGTCGGCGCCATTCAGATTCACCTGGAGATTCTCCTGCTGCTGGTTATCTTCGGCCGTGCTCAACGGCATCTTTACATTCAGACCCACGGCATCCCCATGATTGAAGTTCTTGGGATGAACCTCGGGACAGGGCTGCCCCTCGATCGAGGCAGGAATATACCCCGGACAGGAGAACATATTCAGATTGGCAACATAGAACGGCTTATCCACATCCACCCGCAGGACCAATGACAGATCACCCGGCGCCATGATGTGCTGGATATCCGGTCCATGCTTATAAGGCGCCGCCACAAGCGTCGATTTGATATCATAATGCTTCAGGACAGCCTGTAGGGTCACCAGGTAGTAATAGTCATTTATATCCATGCCGTTGCGGTCCTCCCCTACCTCGAGGGCGTCGTCCGTCTTGTTGTAGTATCTCAAAAACCGATAGGCGTAGACAACCAGCCTGGCCAGGCTGTCGTCCGGCAGCTTGCGATAATCATGGTCGACGCCGCGCAAAATATTCGCCATCGACTGCCGGAAAGCCTCATATTGGGCCGGACCATTGACAAGACCCGTATAATAGGTCATCGTATTTAAGACCTCCGTAAGAGGAACATCCTTCACCGGCTTGGAGCCGCCACCCATGACATTCAGCCGGAAGGCGGGCAGCTCACGGATCGAGGACATCCAAAACCCCGTTGGAGCGGAAGGAATATCCTTCATCCCGATGTCCAGAATGACATCCTTATCGTCATTTGTCGATTGTTTGGCATCCGGCGCCTTGTTCATCGAGCTATATTGCACCGTGTATTTGCTCCCGATCTCGCAGTGCAGCGAAAAATTCACAATGGGATGATCATCCCCAAAATAAAAGATAAGCCTTTCCGGCTCCTTGTAATCCTGCGAATACTCCTCCGTCCGGACATAATAATCCAGCATATCGCCCACCTGAAGATCGCTGATCGCCAGCTTGGCCTGCCGGCTGGTCTTCGTATCGTTCAGCGTAACGGTTTCGTCGGTATTCACCTCCTTTATCGAGCCATCCGGCTTGATGATCCGCGCACCCACAAACGTCGTAGTAGTGCCGGACATCCAGCCATTCAGTTTTTTGAACTGGTGATAGCTCAGCTGTGAATATTCTTCCAGGGAAACCTTGTCATTGATCTTTACCATTTCCCTCACCGTGCTGTTATAGTAGAAATTGCGGTGACTGGCCAGCGCCCAGTCCATTCGCCGCTTTGAGTCGGCCTCTATCAACGCCTTCCTCGCCATGATCACACAGGACTCCCCCGCAAACTTGGCGGGCACGGTCTTATTGGAAAATGCCGGGTCCCTCCAACCCCATACTTCCGACCGGACGGCGGCCGCCCTCTCTTTATATTTTGTCACATCGGCCTGACCGGAGGCGGACAGGCGGAAGATGCCCGCGAGGGCAAAGAGTAAGCAGGTGCGTAAAGAACGGTTCATGGTGGAGTATTGAAGTGAGTTTATTTACGGGTTAACGTGATCTGCTGAAGATAGGATTTTTTCAATTGGGCAACATCCGTATTCCATTGTGCAAAGCCGGACCTGGCAAGATGCACATCCTTGATAAAGATAGCCTTCCGGTATTTCAGCGTGCCGCCCTCCAGCTTATAGGAAATGGAAAAGCTATACCCTTTCCGCTGGACGTCCAGTCCGGTGGGCATATCCGAGACCTTGTATCCGGCAGGCACCGCAATATTGGTCTCCGTGATCCAGTCCCCTTTACAGTCGAAAAGGTAGTCCTTGCGCCGGGCGGTCGTATCGATATCCGCCTCCGCAAACTCTTTCCGGAAGTCCGGGTCCACATATATATCATTGTCGAATACCGTAGCCGCATTATTGTATACCAGCTTGTACTGAAACGAAAGGTCCGTATTGCGGTTGTCCAGCCCTTCCTGCTTCACGTCTGAAATGACATAATTGGGATTGCCATGGGAGAGGAACTCCATCAGGGACTCCTGCAATTTGTTCTTGTGAATGGCATTGGCCTGGAAGAGCAGGTCCTCCTTGTTTTCCCCCTTCCACACATGAGACACCTGCCCCGACAGCGTCGAACCATTCAGCTGCAGATCATACTGGGTATGTACTTCATTTTGCTCGCAGCCGGTGACAGGCACACGCTGCAGCAGGTAGCTGTCCCCATTCTCGATCAATACCTGGCGGCCCTGTATCCGTTGCGCATACTGGCCAAACCCGATATACGACTCCGTAGCATCTAAAAAATAGATCTTACCCTTATAGTTCAACGCACAGATCATATGGTTATCCACCGCCATGGACGGAGTGGAATAGTCATAAGCGATATGGTCCGTACCGATCCAGCACAGCCGCGCGTCAAAACCCAGCGCCGTCAGCAGGTTCTTGGTGAGATTGGCCATCCCTTTACAATCGCCGTATTTCTTTCTCAGGACATCCTGCGCCGGCTCGGGACGGAAACCCGCCATGCCATTCTCAAACGCGATGTACCGGATATTCTCCTGCACCCATTGATAAACAGCCTTTACCTTGTCCAGATCGGCCGTGAGCCCCCTGGTAATTTCCGTGGCTTTGGCCTTCATTACCCCCGCGTCATTATTCACCTGGCGCACCAGGCTCCGGTACCAGGCATACTGATCCTTCAGCTCATTGAAATATTGTTGCCTTCCCGCTTTTGGCTCCGCGTATTTGCTTAAAATGAACAGGTGCGGATATACATACGAAGGACCGGGACTGTTTTGTTCTGATTTGAAAGCGGCGAGATTCGACATGGTATAGGTATAGATATCCACCCCCTTGCGGTCATCGCTCTGATGCGCCCTGGTGATAGCATACCCTGCAAAATTCATTTCCTTGATATCCACATGCATCCATCGGGGGACCACGATCTCCACCGTCTTTTGACGGACCAGCTGTTCTTCAGGGAAATAGACGGCGGTAAAATACCGGGGGTCCAGCGTGGTCTTTTCCAGGTCCACCTCATCCGTGGTGCCCTTTTTTACAAAGTCGAGGGAAAAATAATAGACCCGCTCGTCGGAATAAAAGAAATCCCCGGACGAATAATAATCATCCCTTGGCTGGATCGTCTTGTCGCGAGACCCGTTGACATAGATCTTCACGCCATCGATCCGGGACTGGCCGTCATACATCTCTACCCAGGGGATGGAAGCCCGCAACTCACTACAGTAATACTGCGTCTTCGACTCCTGCCGGACAACTACAGGATGATCCTTCTCGCCTTCCTCGAAAGAATATCGCTCGGTCTTGCTGCTGATGATGATATTGCTGTCTTCCCCGGAATAGGCAGGGGATGCCTGGAGCGTGTTCGAAACAGCAAGGGAGACGGTCAAAGCCAGGGCTGGTAGGAGTATAGGTCTCATTTTCTCCTAACGACAGCCCGCGAATAATAGTGTGTTCCTTTCAAGATTGCCCTATCTTTAACCCCGGAGACGAGAGGCATGAATACCCGTATATTACTCATCGAAGACGAACACTCCGTGGCCTCCCTGATACGAAAGGCCCTGACGGAAGAAGAATATGAAGTATCCGTAGCCATGGATGGGCATTCCGCATGGGATCATATTAGCCGGTGGCAGTACCACCTGTTTATCATAGACGTTATGCTTCCGGGTGGCAACGGCATGGACATTTGCCGCAAGGTGCGGCAACAGGGCATTCAAACACCCATCCTGATGCTGACCGCCCTGGGTTCGGTGGACAATATCGTAATGGGACTGGATTCCGGCG
>DASZWE010000269.1:0-2822 GCA_035546735.1 Puia sp. | reverse complement strand
TCTACCGGCCCGGGATCGTGCGGGTGATCAAGTCGCCGGAGGGACATTCCTACAACAAGGAGAGCCTTTCAGTGATAGCCCGGCCGGAGGCAACGGGGATCGATGTGGGCAAAGAGGGTAGTACGGTGACGATGAAAAGCGCTGTTCTACAGGTGGCGCTGAACCTTCAAACGGGTAAGGTATCATTTAGCGATGCCGGTGGCGGGGGCCTGCTGACGGAGAAGGAGCATGGGGTGAAGTTCTCTCCTTTGGAGGGGGTAGACAAGCCCTCGTATGACGTGCGCCAGGCTTTTGTGCTCGATCCGCGGGAGTTTATCTTTGGTCTGGGGCAGCAGCAGAACGGAAGGTTGAACCAGCGGGGGCAGGACATTTATCTTCGCCAGGAAAATATGAAGATCTGTATCCCTTTCTTCCAGTCGACGAAGGGGTATGGGCTATTCTGGGATAATTATTCTCCCACACATTTCACGGACAGCCCGCAGGAGACGTCCTTCGAGTCGGAGGTGGGCGATTGTTCGGATTACTATTTTCTTTTTGGGGGTAGTGGAGATGCTGTCACTGCACGGATGCGTGAGCTCACCGGCGCGGCTCCCATGATGCCTTTGTGGGCCTATGGTTTTCTTCAGTCGCGGGAGCGGTACAAGACGCAGTTCGAGCTGCTGGATGTCGTCAAACATTACTGGGCGCTTGGCGTACCGCTGGACGGGATCATACAGGACTGGCAATACTGGGGGAAGGACAGTAACTGGAATGCCATGGCATTCGATCCCAAGACCTATCCCAGGCCGAAGAAAATGGTGGATAGCGTGCACAAGCTGAAGGCGCATATATTTATCGTGGCCTGGCCGGGATTTGGTCCGCTGACGAAGCAGTATGCTGTATTTAAGGGTAAGAAAATGCTGATCGATTTCGATACCTGGCCCCCCAATAGTGGTACAAGGCCTTATGACCCCTATAACCCCGAAGCCCGGGACATCTATTGGAGCTTTTTGAACAAGGGCGTGTTCCAGCTGGGGACGGACGCCTGGTGGCTGGATTCTTCCGAGCCGGACCATATCAATATAAAAGAGAGCGACTATGATCAGCCCACCTATCTGGGCAGCTACCGGCGCGTGCTGAATGCCTTTCCGCTGGAGCATATCCGGGGCGTCTATGAGCATCAGCGAAAGACCACTGATGAAAAGAGGGTCGTGATCCTTACGCGTAGCGCCTTTGCAGGTCAGCAGCGGTATGGCTCCTGCAACTGGAGCGGGGATGTGGTGTCGGATTGGGGAGTATTCCGCAAGCAGATAGCCGCCGGGCTGAACCTGTCGTTGTCGGGTATCCCTTACTGGAACACGGATATCGGTGGATTTTTTGCGGGACGTTATGTAAGAGGGGGTGGTGCGAAGAATCCCGACTTTCAGGAGCTGTATGTCCGCTGGCTGCAATTTGCCACGTTCACCCCGATGATGCGGTCGCATGGGACGGAGATACCCCGGGAAATATTTCAATTCGGACAGCGGGGCGATCAGGCGTTCGATGTACAGGAGAAGTTTATCCATCTCCGTTATAGCCTCCTGCCTTATCTGTATGCTACGGCCTGGGACGTGACGGCGCACAGCGGTTCGATCATGCGGGCCTTGTACCTGGACTTCCCGGAGGACAGGCATGCGGATACCATCGACAATGAATATATGTTCGGCAGGTCGTTGCTGGTATGTCCTGTAACGGAAAAGAAAATTACGAAGATGCCGGTGTATTTACCCTCGGGCGCTGTCTGGTATGACTTCTGGACGGGTGATACGCTGCAGGGCGGGCGGGTTGTTGACAGGGCTACGCCGATGGACATCCTGCCGTTGTATGTGCGGGCGGGGGCGATACTTCCATGGGGACCCAAGGTGCAATATGCGGAGGAAAAGGCATGGGATGACCTGGAGATACGGGTGTATCCGGGCGCGGACGGCCGGTTCGTCCTGTACGAGGATGAGCGTAATTCCTATAATTATGAAAAGGGCATGCGAAGCGAGATCGGCTTTCATTGGAATGACAACAGCCGGGTCCTGACCATCGACGACAGGCAGGGAAGCTTCCCGGGAATGCTGTTGTCGAGGAAGTTCACGCTGGTGGTGGGTAAGGTCCGCAAGACCGTTGAATATAGGGGTAAGGCGGTGGCTGTGACTTTGTAGGGGCCGTCAGGCATAACCATAACAAACTGCATTGATGTTCATACCGGCGCCGACCGAGGCAAAAAGGATGATATCTCCTTTTGTGAGTTGGAATCCCGGCAGGGATGATCTTCTGACAAGATCGAATAACGTAGGGATCGTGGCGACCGAACTGTTGCCCAGCCATTGGATACACATCGGCATGATATTGTCAGGCGGCTCGGCGATCCCGTACATGCCATAAAAGTCCCTGACAATGGCCTCGTCCATTTTTTCATTGGCCTGGTGAATAAATATAGCTTTTAGGTTATTTATAGCCTGACCGGATTTGTCCAGGCATTCTTTCATCGCTGCCGGAACATAACGCAAGGCATACTCGTATACTTTACGGCCTTTCATTTTCAGAAATTGGGAATTTGACATTTTTCCGGGATTACAGGATGTGCCCATATGTATAAAGCCGCATTCCTCGCGGGAGTCCGAGCGGACATTTGCGGATAGTATGCCTGTCAGGGAGTCATTCTCTTCTTTATATTCGAGCGTGATGGCTCCGGCGCCATCGGAAAAGATCATGCTGTCGCGGTCATGCGGGTCGAGGACCCGGGAAAGTGTTTCGGCCCCGATGATCAATGCAGTCTTTCCTATACCGGCTTTGAAAAATGCATCGGCATGGAT
>DASZWE010000268.1:0-3292 GCA_035546735.1 Puia sp. | reverse complement strand
CTATAACCAGCTGCACTACCTGCACAACCGGGACATCGGCTTCAACCGCCAAAACTTATTGTACATCCCCATGCCCGAAGTCGGTGACCTCCGAAATAACGCCGATGCCTTAAAGGCGGCATTGGACCAGTCTCCGCAAATAGGTAAGTATACCATAATAGGTGATCTTCCTACTAACCTGACCGCTTCAGCGCCTTTGACATGGCGGGGTATGGAAAACGGTTCGCTGGTCATATGCGATCGGTTCAATGTGGATGAGAATTTCGCCCGGACCTTCGATGTGCAAATGGCGGCCGGAAGATTCTATTCAAAGGAATTCAAAGAGAATGACAGCGAATACGTGGTCAACGAGGCGGCCGCAAGAGCCATGCAGATGGATCCCGTATCGGCTATCGGGAAAATGATCACCGTCCGTGGACAAGAGGGTTCCATCATCGGCGTGGTCAAAGACTTTAATTTCAAGCCTGTGTTCCAACCCATCGAGCCGCTGGTGATCCGGCACCGTGCCCAGGGCGACAACCTCGTCATCCGGACAGCCCCCGGCACTATGCAAAAGACCCTGGCATCGGCAAAAGCATGTTTTCAGGAAGTGTATGGCAATACCCCCTTTTCCTATGGCTTCGTCGACCAGGACCTGGACCATCTCTACTCGTCGGAAACACGCATGGGCTCGATATTCAATATATTCTCCATCCTCTCCATCGCTATCTCCTGTCTCGGACTGTTTGGCCTGGCCACCTTTTCGACCCAGCGACGCGCTAAGGAGATTGGGGTCCGAAAGGTCCTGGGCGCAAGTCAGGCGGGCATCGTCCTTTTGCTCACAAAGGAATTCCTGCAGCTGGTAGCGCTCTCCTTACTGATCGCCTTCCCCATTGCCTGGTACGCCATGCATCGATGGCTCCGGGAATTCGTGTATCGCATCGATATCGACGCCTGGATCTTTGTCGCGGCAGGAGCCGCCGCATTGGCAGTGGCGTTTTTGACGGTGGGCTATCAGACGATCCGAACCGCAATGGCAAACCCTGTCAATGCATTGAAGAGTGAGTAGCTACAGGTCCCGCCAATATCGCAGCTCGATGATCTCATCCGGCTCCCTGTACTTCATATTTCCTTCCATGTCCTCCGCATCGCCAGGGAAGTATCCCAATACGCTGGAGTAAATGAGGGCCACCCGCCCGCTGATGATCTCGTCGATCAGCGAAGATGCTTTTTCTATCGCCTCGTCAATCGGTTCGTCCAAAAAATGAAAATGCCAGTCGAACAATCCCGGTCCTGCTGAAAATCCGATGGTCAGCATATTGTCCCTTGTAGTGCGACGACATGGTTTGTAAACGCTCGCTGACTCAAATTATGGCTGGGTGTTCCCATATTTTAAAAATATAAATAATTGACATGCTCAACAAAGTAAAATTGACACGCAGAACAAAGCCCGCCGGTCCCGACCATGCTAACTTTGTTATAAATAACAAAATAAAATGGAAAAGCACACAAGCCCGGACAACTACAACGGCGCACTACAAACGCCCCTCCACTCAGGATACTCCGCAACATCCACCGCCACGGAAGTCGCCAAGGGCATCGATCTCAGCGGCAGGATCGTGATCGTCACCGGGGGATACACCGGTATCGGCCTGGAGACGGTAAAGACATTCCACAAGGCAGGCGCCGAGGTCTGGATCCCTACAAGGGACAAAACAAAAGCTCAAAAGAACCTGGACGGTATCCCCAATCTAAAAATCCACTCGATGGACCTGATGAACCCGGCTTCCATCGATGCATTTGCCCAGGCATTCTTAGCCACCGGCAAACCGTTGCACATACTGGTAAACAATGCCGGCATCATGTGGGTGCCCCTCCGTCGCGACAGCCGGGGTAATGAATCACAACTATCGACCAATCACCTGGGGCACTTCCAGCTCACCGCACGATTATGGCCCGCGCTGAAAAAAGCCGGCAACGCGAGGGTCGTTACCGTATCTTCTTTTGGCCATCAGATAGCACCCTTCAATTTTGACGACCACAACTTCCTGCACAGGCCATACGAGACATTACAGGGCTACGGGCAAGCCAAGACGGCCAATAACCTGTTTACGGTTGAGCTGGACCATCGGAGCAAGACCCACGGCATCCGGGCATATGCGGTACACCCCGGCGCTGTCAATGGCACCGACCTGGGTCGTGAGGCGTCCATGGAATTATTCCAGCAAATGGGTACACACGATGCCAACGGCAACATATTTCCGGAAGTGGAAAGAAAGCTGAAGAACATTCCCCAGGGCGCTGCAACCACGGTTTGGTGCGCCACCAGCAGCAGACTACAGAACATCGGTGGTGTCTATTGTGAAGACGGGGATATCGCCGAATTGGATAAAGGGAATATCGGGCATACATTCGACGACCCTTCCTCACTGCGGGGAGTAAGACCCTATTCCCTGAGCGCCGAAAACGCACAACGCCTGTGGCGGCTGACAGAAGAGCTGACAACTATCCAATTCCCCGTCGATTGATAAATTCTTTGTAATATTAGTACAGTGGATTTTGAGATAAAATATATAACGCCCGATATAAAGCTTTCCGAATTCAAAGGCGACAGGTACAAGACGGAATTTGCCTTCTCTTACCATATGCTCGTATGGCTGATCGCCGGCGAAGCCAGGATCATACAAGGGGATGGGACCTACCTGTTTGTGGCGGGCGATATCTTTCTTATTCCAAAGAACCAGGTCGCCACCGTCTTCATCCTCCCGGCAGACGGGCAAAACCACCGGTCCGTGTCGATGCATCTGACACCGGAAAGACTCAAGGATTTTTATGCCGGTAACCCGCCCGTCAGCACAACACAGCTGCAGCAGAAAATGCTCAGCTTTGGAAAACATCCTTTGCTGGAGAGCTGCCTGACCTCGCTGATACCCTATTTTGACGTGCAGGGCTCTTTCCCCGAAAATATAGCATCGTTAAAAATGACGGAAGCCATCAGCATTTTAAGGCTGGTAACGCCTGACATCGACTCTGTTCTGGCCAACTTCGAAGAGCCCGGTAAGATCGCGTTGATCGAGTTCATGGAGAAGCATTTTATGTACAATCTACCCCTGGAGAAATTTGGTTACCTCACGGGACGCAGCCTGTCAACCTTTAACAGGGATTTTAGAAAGGCATTTCACACTACCCCACAAAAATGGCTGCTACAAAAAAGATTGGAACTGGCACATTATCAATTAAAGGAAAGCAATAAGCGTCCCGTGGAGGTATACCAGGAAGTCGGCTTTGAGGATCTGTCACACTTCTCCTACGC
>DASZWE010000267.1:0-10471 GCA_035546735.1 Puia sp. | reverse complement strand
GCGTTACTTTTGACGGGGTCAAGACGGCGCCGGAGGCCGATCCCCTGACGATCACCAGGCCGTTGACGCCTTTTCAGCGGCAGCGTCTGCAGAACGACGTCGACAGCACCTATCTCGACTTCAAGACCCGGGTGGCGGATGGCCGTCACCGTACCATCGAATACGTAGACAGCATAGGGCAGGGAAGGGTGTGGAGCGGCACCCGGGCGCTTGGGATCGGGCTGGTAGACCGTATCGGGACCCTTCAGGACGCCATCGACTGTGCAGCCCGTATGGCGGGAACCCACGACTACAGCCTGCGGGAATATCCCGAGCCAAAAAATTTGTTGGATCAGCTACTGGGCGGATACAAGCATTCGTTGAGCGCCAAGGCTATGAAAGAGCAGTTGGGAGAGGACGGTTATAAGACCTGGTCCATTATAAAAAAGGCAAAGTCCATGGTTGGCGTCAGCCAGGCAAAGCTTCCATTTGATCTTACGATCGAGTAACGAAGGAATTGAATCAGAGCGGACCACGGGTCCGCTGACCTAAGGCACATCATTAGACGTGCACCGGGTTTGGATTATTTTTAGGGACAAGCCAGACACGGTGCACAAATTTCACGACCTTCGCGCTATGGCAGAAAAATATAACCAGCTGAGGGCAATGCTGGCCATCACAAAGGGAAGCTTGAAAGCAATTTTCAGAAGCCCTTCCAGCGTCGCCTTTAGTTTCGGATTTCCTCTCGTCTTTATTTTGGTTTTTGGGTTTATTAAGGGGGGCGGTCCTACTGTAGAGATCGCCCTGGCGGCCAAGGCCGATTCTTCCAACTCGATCATAAAACGACTGTTGTCCAGCCCGATGGTAAAGCTGACAAAGAAGACCGACTCCCTCTCCATCCGGCAAGACCTGGAGAAAGGCAGGATAGGGGCTATATTGTCGGTGGACTCGGTAGTATCGGGCATGGGTCTTCCCCAATATCATGTTCATGTGCTGACATCATCTGCTGCCAGCGACAAGTATCCTTTTGTAAAAATGGCGCTGGCTCAGACCGTTCAGTATGAGGAGGAAGAAAAAACGCCTGCCCGGTATAAATTTATCAGCGTGGAGGAGCTGCCTATGATCACAGGCAGGAACTATTCGATGATCGACTTCATACTGCCCGGCATGCTGGGCTTTTCTTTGTTGAGCGCAGCCGTATTTGGCGTGGCGTTTACCTTTTTTAATTTTCGCCAGCAACTGGTCCTGAAGCGTTTTTTCGCCACTCCTATCAGCAAAACGTACATGATCCTGGGGGAAGGTCTGGCCCGGGTGCTATTTCAGCTGATCACGGCGGTGGTACTTATTCTGATTGGACGGTATGCCTTTCATTTTACGCTTATATATGGCTGGATCACTTTCCTGGAAATGCTGATTATGAGCCTTTTTGGACTCATTGTATTCATGGGCTTCGGGTTTATTGTGAGCAGTACGGCCAGGAGTGAAAGCACTATACCGGTGTTTGCCAATATGCTGACCCTGCCGCAGTTTTTGCTGGCAGGCACTTTTTTCTCTATCGACGTGTTTCCCGGCTGGCTTCAGAAAATATGTGAGATCCTGCCCCTCAAGCAGCTCAATGACGCCTTGCGTAACATTGCCTTCGAAGGTGCGCATCTCGCCGACTGCGGCAAACAGCTGGGCATACTGGCCCTCTGGGGCATCGCCGTATATGCCGTTGCCATAAGAGTATTTAAATGGGAGTAAAATAATATGCGCATCATAAAGTTCCTTTTTATCAGTGTCCTGGTACTTTTTGGAGTATTGACGGCCCTTTCCTTCCTTTTTCCGTCCCGGCTGCGCATGTCCCGCGCCATCAATGTGGCTGCCTCCAGGGAAAAGATCGATACCGCCATCGGCGATCTACGGCAATGGGAGCAGTGGAACAGGTTTGTGCAGGCAACCCCGCTCACGGGTAAGACGTTCTCTACACCGTCCTCCGGTGTAGGAGCTTTTATGCATTCGGATCAGCTCTCGCTGACCGTTACGGCCGCTGCTCCGGATTCTATGGCTCTGAACTGGCGTTTGTCGAGTGGCAAGCATTTTGAGGGGGGATATAATATCTTGCAGAATGGGGGGGATAGCATTACGATACAATCCTGGTTCGACTTCCATTTCCGGTGGTACCCCTGGGAAAAATTAGGGATACTCGTATATGACAAAAATTTTGGCCCTGCAATGGAAGAATCTTTATCCGGCCTGAAGCGATATTTGGAAAAGTAATCTTAACTTTTAAAAAATAAAACCTATGCAAGTAAGAACCACTCTTCTGGCTTTGTTTGCCTTTCTTTTCGCGGCTACAGTTTCCTATGCGCAGCCCAGCCATCCGAAAAGTCCGCACGATACTGTACGGACAAAGAATATCACGATCACCTATGGCCGGCCCTATAAAAAAGGCCGTGACATCTATGGGGCGCTGGTGCCTTATGGCAAGGTAGACCGCCTGGGCGCCGATGAGAACACGACGATCACCTTTGATAAGGATGCCACTTTTGGCGGCAAGCCCATCAAGGCCGGCACCTATGCCATGTTCTCTATCCCTACCGAAAACAAATGGACCATTATTCTCAACAGCAACCACAAGCAGTGGGGCGCCTTCGACTATGAGAAGAACAAGGACAAGGACGCCTTGCAGGTGGATGTTCCGGTGACAAAGCTTAACAACACCGTCGAGCAGTTGACCATCAAGCCTTCTCCCAACCAGATCGACATCGAATGGGACAAGACAAAGGTCGTCATCCCCGTCAAGAGCTAACGAGCAGCCATTTTGCCTTCAATGTACCGGACCAGGAATGTATATACCTGGTCCATTTCTTTTTCCGTAATGCAATAAGGAGGCATAATGTATACGGTATTGCCCAGCGGCCGCAGATAGACGCCTTTTTCCAGGGCCCGTGGTGTCAGGTCCAGTGCCGCGGGGTTGATATAGCCGTCATCGCCTATGCTGATCTCGAAGGCAATGACGGTACCCAGTATACGCATATTGCGGACGATGGGGTAGTGCTTTATTTTACTTGAAAAAGCTTTATGCTGTTCATTGATGCGCCCGAGGCGTCTGTCACAGCCCTCTTGCAGCAGCAGGTCCAGGCTGGCCAGTGCGGCGGTGCAGGCCAGGGGATTGGCGGTAAAGGAATGCCCGTGAAAAAGGGTTTTTCGCCGGTCGTCGCTGAGGAAGGCGTCGAAGACCTTTTCTGTGGCGGCGGTAACGCCCATGGCCAGGGTGCCGCCCGTAAGGCCCTTGCTGAGACATATAATGTCCGCTTTGTGCCGGAGATAGTCGCCGGCAAACAATTTTCCCGTGCGTCCAAAGCCCGTCATCACCTCATCGGCAATGCACAGGATGCCCTGCCCTTTGGCGGCTTCCAGCAGCTGGTCCAGCGCGGCCGCTTCGTACATGCACATGCCACCTGCCCCCTGTAGCAGGGGTTCATAGATAAAACAGGCTATTTCCTGGCCCTGACGACGCAGAAGATCCTGTAAATGGCCGATATTTTCAGCATTGGGCGCTTCGATGAACACCGGCTCGAACAGGTAGTCCCGGAATGCCGCGGTGAACACGCTGCGTTCGCTGACGCTCATCGATCCAAAAGTGTCCCCATGATAGGAATTATGGAGGGCTAAAATCTTTTTTCGGCCGGTGCGGCCATCGTTCGACCAGTATTGGATGGCCATTTTGATGGCCACCTCCACCGCAGTGGACCCATTGTCCGAATAGAATACCCGGGAAAACGCGCCCGGTAGCAAAGGCAAAAGTCTTTCCGCCAGGAGTACAGCCGGCTCGTGGGTAAAGCCTGTGAAAATGACATGCTCCAGCTGCAGGGCCTGTTCATATATCTTTTGGGCTATATATGGGTTCCCATGCCCGTGGATGCTTACCCACCAGCTGCTGATGGCGTCTATATAGGTGTTACCTTTGTCATCCCACAGGAGCGCGCCCTGGCCCTTTACCACGGGGATAGGAGGTAATTTGTTCTTGTGCTGGGTATAAGGATGCCAGATCACCTGATGGTCGCGATCTGTCAATGTTCGTGTTGATAGTAATTGATCCATGGGATGGCAAATTTAATGTGCGGGAATTGGTCTTCAGGAAAAATTTAGCCCAATTCCCGCAAACTGCTAAGGTCTGTAGACCTTCGGTCCCGGACGAACTCCTGAAAGGGGTTCATGCAACGGTTGGTACAAATTAGTTGTCAGTGAAAGTAACAATGCAGGAATGGATTATCACCAGCTGGTAAAAGACTGTTTAAGAGGGGATACCGCCGCTCAAAAACGGCTGTATGAGCATTTCGCCGGGACGATGCTGGGGGTATGCTATCGCTATACCAAATCCATGGTCGACGCAGAAGATGTTCTACAAGAGGGGTTTATAATGGTATTTAAAAACCTGCATCAATTCAGCTTTTCCGGTGAGCTGGGCGGGTGGGTAAGAAGGATCATGGTCAACACCGCGATCAATTACCTGAAAAAGCACAGCCGTTATCAGACCGAGCTGCTTTTTACAGAAGGAGTGCTCCATCCGGTATCGGATGACGACCCGGAAATAA
This sequence comes from Puia sp., assembly GCA_035546735.1. Taxonomy (GTDB): domain Bacteria; phylum Bacteroidota; class Bacteroidia; order Chitinophagales; family Chitinophagaceae; genus Puia. The sequence continues at coordinate 5,912 of DASZWE010000267.1, read as the reverse complement.
CACTAAGTACAAAAGAGCTGGCGGAACTGATCCGTCAATTACCGCCAGGCTACCAGGCCATATTTAACTTGCATGCCGTAGAAGGATACAGCCATGTGGAGATCGGGAAGATCCTGGGTATTAATGAAGGCACTTCCCGCAGCCAGTATGCAAGAGCGAGGGCCTTGCTGATAAGCTGGATAAAAAAATTATCGGCCGTAACCAAAAATGAAACGTATGCACGACCCTAAATTCGAGAAGGAAGTACAGAAAAAGCTGGAAGAGCTGTCATTCAGTCCTTCGGAAGCTGTCTGGACCAGGGTGGAGCGGGCCGTTAACGAAAAAAGGAGACGCCGGACGCCTCTTTTCTGGTTCTTTCTTCTGCCGTCGCTGGGGCTGGCGGGAGCCGGATTGATCTATTTTGCAAAACACCAGACCACTCCTGCCATCCAGGTGGTTCGGACAGTTCCGGTATCTGCTCCGGCCCTGGCATCTTCTCCGGCGCCTATGTCTGCTCCTGCATCTTCGACGCCTGGTGATAAAGCTGCTGCTCGGAATGTGTCCGGAAAGCAGACGCCCTCTGATCAGACGATACATCCGAATAGCATTTCTTCCCTGGATCCGGCTACCCATCCGGGCATAAACACATTATCCGACGCGACTGCTCATCAGGATATTACCACCTCTTCTGATCCGGGCGTTCATCAGGACATAGCTTTCCCGCGCGATCCGGCAGCCCGCCAGGATAGGGCATCCGGAAGCGTGTCGCATGCCGGACTTCCCGGCCTGAGGCCCTTCGATCACCGGATTGCCGCTCCCACAGCATCCCGGCTGGCCGGCTCATCCGCCATACCGGCCGCCGAAACCCCCATTAATCTTAAGCCCAAATACGTATGGGAGATGGGTTTTGCGGGTGGGGTAGGGCTGTCCTCGCTGAATACTTCCTTATTCCAGCAGCCGGCCGTGGCGGCGTCCGATGTGCAGGCGCTAACCTCTCCCACGCCTGTCAATGCCTCTTACAAAACACCTACCTCCGGAGTGCAGCCGGATATCTCTTATTGGGCAGGCATCGTAGCACAAAGGCCTTTATCAAAAGCGCTTACCCTTTCCCTGGGGCTTGACCTGCATTATTATTCCACCCGGCAGCAGATAGGGGAAGCCGTATATAGTAATCCCGCCTCCCTGTATCAGGCCTCAACCTTCTTCAATTACCAGCAGACGACCAATACCGCAACACAGGCTGCCGTCTATCCATATTATTCAGTAGGGAATACGGATGTTTTTACCAACCGTTATTATTTCCTGGAGCTACCGGTTTCCATTGTCTGGAAGGTGAATCATAGCCGTAAGCTGCCCCTCTTCTGGGAGAATGGATTGTCCTTAACCTACCTGGTAAGCACCAGCTCCATCTACTACAATGCAAAATCGGGGGTCTTCTATAAGGACCAGGGCAGCATGGCCAATAAGACGCAGCTCAACCTGTCCACCGCCTTGCTGGTGGGACTTCCTATCAAAAGCATGCGTCTTCAGGCAGGTCCCCAGCTACAGTATGGCCTCACCAGCCTGCAACATCAAAGCAGCGTCGGACAGCACCTCTTCTTTGGAGGCATCCGCATCGTGCTGATCCCCGGCAAAGTGAAAAAATAGCGTCAGAAGGGGCTCGTTGTCCAGAGGACTGACGTTATAGCTTGTCCTGATCCGGCTCGATAAACCGGAGATTCCGCCGTATGCCTGCCCATTTGGCGCGTTTCAAGGGAGAATGACGAAATATCTCTTTAAAGCCCTCTTCCGTCAGCTCTTCCCACTCCGCCGTTTTAAAATGAAGGATGGCAGGAATGGGGGAAAAAGCAGCTTCCGCAGTAGGTTTGGAGAACCTGTTCCAGGGACATACATCCTGACAGGTATCACATCCAAAAATCCAGTCCTGGAACTTTCCCTTCATGGTCTCGGGGATCAGCAGGTCTTTCAGCTCGATGGTAAAATAAGAGATACACCGGCTGCCGTCCACTACCTTATCCTCTGAAATGGCATCCGTAGGACAGGCGTCTATACATCTCCGGCAGGTGCCGCAATAATCCCCTGCAAAAGGCACATCGTATTCGAGCTCCAGGTCTACAATAAGCGTGGCAATGAAGAAAAAGGATCCCGCCTGCTTGTGGAGGAGATTACCATTCCTGCCCACCCAGCCTAATCCGCTGCGTACAGCCCAGCTCCTCTCCAGCACGGGGGCGCTGTCCACGAACCCCCGTCCTTCTATCTCTCCGATGGAGGCGCGCATCTGCTGCAGCAGCAGGTTCAGCTTGCCCCGGATCACTTCGTGATAATCCTTGCCATAAGCGTATTTGGATATGCGGGGAGAAGACATTCCGGATGACTCCGGCAGCACTTCCCTGCCGGGGAAATAATTCAGCAGCAGGGTTATGACCGACCTGGCCCCCGGCACCAGCTTACAGGGATCGACCCGAAGGTCAAAATGGTTGGCCATATATTGCATGGACCCATGCATACCCTTGCTCAGCCAGCGCTCCAGCCGCCGGGCATCCTCGTCCAGCGGTTCGGCCCTGGCAATGCCGCAATAGTCGAAACCCAGCTCACGGGTCGCTTCCTTAATCCATTTCGTATAATGAGTTTTTGTCAAGTGTATTATTTAAATCCCCTGGGAGTATCGGGAGTTGGGTAATTTTTATATTTTACAAGCGTTTATATCTTTGTTTTAACCCTTACATAATGAAACCCCCAAGGCCGGTTGTTCTGATCGTAAATATCTTATTCCTATGCCTCCTGCAAAGGTATTGCGTCGCCCAGGACAAATCAAAACTTCAGTTCGTAAAGCCAAACCCGGGTGATTTCAAGACCCCTGCGAGCGCCATCATCGATACCGGCGTCGGCGCCGTGATCCTCTCCGACTATGGGGCCATACATTTCGTCGGTAATAAGAATGGGTGGTTCTCTTATGTGTATCAACAGCATACCCGTATCCAGATATTGAATAAGAAGGCATTTGACCTGGCCAACGTGGAAGTGAGCCTTTATACGAAGGACAACGATCCCGAGACGGTGGACAATATTGCCGCCGCTACCTACAACCTGGATAATGGGACAGTGTCGGATACCAGGCTGGATAAAAAAGACATCTTTGAGGACAGAAAGGACAAGAACCACATCGAGAAAAAATTTACCCTGCCTGCCGTAAGGGAAGGTTCGATCATCGAGTACACGTATACGAAGACCTCGGACTATAATTATATCCTGCCTTCATGGGAGTTTCAAAACATCGAATATCCCTGTCTGTACAGCGAGTACGAGGTAGAAATACCACAGGCATTATTCTATGTAGTAGTGAGACAGGGTGTTCATCCGTTCGATATCGACAAAGGCAGCGAAGGGCACGCTACGTACAATATCATAGAAAAAGATCGCATCGGTGGCATCGTCAACGATGAAAAGACCTATCTGGTCAATGCCACCACGGTCAGGCACCGGTGGGTTATGAAAAATATCCTTCCATTGAAGGTGGAAAGCTACCTTTCCACCCCACGGAATTATCTCGACCAGATATCATTCCAGCTTTCGAAGACCTATAATGGCAGCGAATATCGCGATTACACGAATACATGGGCTAAGGCTACGGAGGAGCTGCTCAAACGGGAGGACTTCGGACAGCCGCTGGCCGATGACAAGTACTGGCTGAACGATCTGCTGGATAAGATCACGACGGGCGTCAGCGAGCCGCTGGGACAGGCAAAGGCTATCTACTATTATCTGCAGGAGCATCTCACCTGTACAAATCATTACGATATATATATCCGGACCAATCTCCGCGACGTGCTAAAAAAGAACAGCGGTACGGTAGGCGACATCAACCTTTTATTGGCCGCCATGCTCCGGCAGAAGGGGTTCGAAGCCGATCCTGTGCTGCTCAGCACGCGTGAACACGGATTCAATCTCGCCAAGTATCCCATTATGGACAGGCTGAACTATGTGATAGTAAGATTATCCTATGGTGGCGTTGTGTACTACCTCGATGCGGCGCATCCTGAATTAGGTTTCGGTCAGCTGGCGGGCAACTGCTATAACGGTCATGCGCGGATCATCTGTGAAAAGGATTCCGGATCCGTCTGGTTCGAGGCCGACTCCCTTCATGAAAAAACGACGACCATGGTCTTTTTGGTCAATGGCAAGGACGGACTCGAAGGTAGTTACCAGGCCGTGCTGGGACCCGTCGAATCATACAATCTCCGCCGGCGGGTAAATGACATCGGGGAAAAGGAATACCTCAAAAGGATACAAACGTCCTATGGAGAAGATATCGAGCTTGGGCATGGATATCTGGATTCGCTGGACAAAAAGGAGGAACCCATTACCGTCCGCTATTCCTTTGTGCTAAAACAGGGCTCGGGCGCCTCCATGCTGTATCTGAATCCCTTCTTCGGAGACGTCCTGCGGGAGAATCCCTTCAAGGCGGCCGACAGGAAATACCCTGTGGAAATGCCCTATACTACGGATAATCTTTACCTGCTGAACCTGGAGATACCCGATGGATACGAGGTCGAAGAGCTGCCAAAATCAGCCCGGGTTGCCCTCAACGGTGATGACGGATCTTTTGAATATCTCATCGCCAAACAGGAGAATTTTATTCAGCTGCGGTGCAGGATAAAGCTTAATAAAGCCAATTTCACAGCAGATGATTATGCCAGCATGCGTGATTTCTATGCTTTCATCGTGAAGAAGGAGAGTGAACAGATCATCCTCAAGAAGAAATAGGACCATTCACCATAAATCAAACCTCCCATGACCGTGCAAAGAACCCTTACCATCATGCTATGCCTGTTGACAAGCGCTTTTCTTTACGCCCAGGACAAGCCTCCTGCCCGATTTGGAAAGATATCTCCCGCGGATTTTGACGTCAAGGCCCCTTCCTACGATACGGCGGCTGATGCCGTGGTCATCGCGGATGTAGGCAGCTCGGAATTCGTGGGTAATGTCAAAGGCTGGTTTACGCTGGAGTTCAGGCATTTCAAACGAATAAAGATCCTGAACAAGAAGGCCTTCGATGCAGCCACCGTAGAGATATCGCTGTTTGGCACGAGTTCTTATGGCCAGAGGCTGGAAGGGCTCAAGGGCTATACCTACAACCTGGAGAACGGCAAGGTGGTAGAGACGAAACTGGATGATAAATCCATATTTACGGACAAGGTCAACAAGTATCTTTCGCGGAAGAAATTTACTTTCCCGGCCCTGAAAGAAGGTTCGATCATCGAGTATACCTATACGCTGCAGTCCGATTTCTTCGATAATCTGCGGCCATGGGCCTTCCAGGATATCTATCCCTGTATGTACAGTGAATACGACGTGAGCCTGCCTAACTTTTTTCAATATGTTACGCTTACCCAGGGTTTTCTCCCTTTTAAGAGAAGCGCCCCTACCTCTAGGAACACCACTTTCCGCGTGACCATACCTGGTGGCGCCGACAGGGACGAGAACTATTCCTTCGACGACGAGGTGGTCGAGACAAAATATACCATGAAGGATATCCCCTCCTTTAAGCAGGAACGATATACCACCACCATCTACAACTATGTTTCGAAGATAGAGTTCCAGCTGTCCCGTTATGCGTTCCCTAATTCCATTACAAAAGATAAGATGGGCAACTGGTTTTCGTTGAGCGCCGGGCTGATGAAGGACGAGGATTTTGGTGCTGACCTTAACAACAGCAATGGCTGGATGGACGATGAAATGAAGAATATCACCAAAGGCGCCACTTCGCCGCTGGACCAGGCAAGAAAAATATATGCCTACATAAGGGACAATTTCACCTGTACCTCGCATGACGATCTATGGGCCTCGAACCCCATCAAGACCGTCTTTAAGAACAGGAATGGGAATGAGGCTGATCTTAACCTACTGCTGATAGCCATGCTGAAGCACGACCA
>DASZWE010000266.1:0-4097 GCA_035546735.1 Puia sp. | reverse complement strand
TGACCAGTGTCTTGGCATCTCCCACGTTGGCCAGATGGCTGGCCAGCTTCAGCGAATCGATGAATTTCGCGGCATTCGCCTTTGCCTTCGCCGTATCCTCGCCCCTGACCCCGAAATTGAGGATGCCGCCAAAGCCGTTCTTCAGATATTTTGTCGCCAAACCATGATAAGGGCTGCTTTTCAATCCGGGATATTCCACGAAATCTACCAACGGGTGCTGCTCCAGCCATTGCGCCAGGGCCAGCGCGTTGTCTACGTGACGCTGTACTCTTAATGATAATGTCTCCAGACCTTGCAGGAGGAGGAAGGAGTTGAAAGGGCTCTGGCATGCGCCAAAGTCGCGTAGTCCTTCTACCCTTGCACGGATGGCGTAGGCGATATTAGGCAGTCCCAGCGGATTGCCTTCGCCAAAGACGTCCCAGAATTTTAACCCGTGATAGCCTTCGGAGGGTTCGGTGAACTGGGGGAACTTGCCATTGCCCCAATTGTAATTGCCGGCGTCCACGATGACGCCGCCAATGGAAGTGCCGTGTCCGCCGATCCATTTGGTAGCGGATTCCACTACGATGTTCGCTCCCCATTCGATGGGACGGAAGAGATAACCGCCCGTGCCGAATGTATTGTCCACTATCAGCGGCAGGTCATATTCTTTTGCGAGGGCCGCGAATTTTTCGAAGTCGGGGATATTCAGCCGGGGATTGCCGATGGTCTCCAGATAAATCGCCTTTGTATTCTTGTCGATGTGTTTGACGAAGCTCTCCGCGTTGTCGCCGTCTGCAAAGCGCACGTCGATGCCCAGTCGTTTGAATGACACCTTGAATTGATTGTAGGTGCCGCCATAGAGATAGGAGGTAGAGACAAAATTGTCTCCGGCCTGCAGGATATTGTTCAGCGCCAGGAACTGGGCAGCCTGACCGGAGCTGGTCGCCAGGGCTGCTACGCCGCCTTCCAATGCCGCGATGCGCTGTTCGAATACGTCCGTGGTGGGGTTCATGACGCGCGTATATAAATTACCAAAAACTTTCAGACCAAACAGGTTGGCTGCATGCTCGGAACTGTCGAATCCATAGGAGGTGGTTTGATAAATGGGGACCGCCCTTGATCTGGTGGTGGGGTCTATCTGCTGACCTGCGTGCAATTGCAGGGTTTCGAAACGATGCTTGCTCATGACAATGTTTTTTAAGTTTAATTTTTATAATCAGCCTGCAAAAGTAGTTGATGAAATTACCCCGCTGCCAGGGCCTTTCCCACCGGATGGGCTTCGCGGACCTCCGGCGTGGTGGTCCGTCCCATCGGCTTTGGGGCTTTGACCTTATCCAGGGCCTGGCGCAGATCTTCCAGCAGGTCTTCCGTGTCTTCCAATCCAGCGGACAGGCGGATGAGGCTGTCGGCCACGCCTGCCTTCCTTCTCTTTTCTGTGGGGATGGTCTTGTGGGTCATGGTAGCGGGGTGGGAGACGAGGCTCTTTATGCCGCCCAGGCTTTCCGCCAGCTTGAAGAGCCCTGTGGATGTGACGAAGGCCTTTGCCGCCTCTTCCGTATCATCCTTCAGCGTGAAGGATACGATGCCGCCGAAACCTTTGGATTGTCTGGCGGCGATGTCATGTCCGGGATGCGTGGGCAGACCGGGATAGAATACCTTGCCGACTGCCGGATGATTTTCCAGGAAGGCTGCAATGGCCCTTGCGCTGGCGCCGTGCTGACGAACGCGCAGGTGCAGTGTCTCGATGCCCCTGATCAGCAGCCAGCTGTCGAAGGGACTGAGGATGGCGCCGCTGGCGTTCTGCAGGAATTTGATCTTCTCTCCCAATTCTTTTTCCTTTGTCACCACCAGTCCTGCGATGAGATCGCTGTGTCCTCCCAGGTATTTCGTGCCGGAATGAATTACAAGATCAGCTCCCAGCGAAAGAGGTTTTTGCAGGGCGGGTGAAGCAAAAGTGCTATCCACGGCAAGTAGACATCGATGCGCTTTGGCAAGTTTTGCGATGGCCTGGATATCCGTGATCTTCAAGGTCGGATTGGTAGGCGTTTCGATCCAGATGAGCTTTGTCTTTGGCGTGATGGCGTTGAATACGTGTTCGAGGTTGGTCGTGTCCACGTAGTGCACATCGATGCCGAACTTCCGGTAGACCTGTTCGAAGAGACGAAAAGCTCCGCCGTAAATATCGTCTACGGCAATGATCTCGTCGCCGGACTGCAGGAGCTTGAGGACGGCATCGATGGCTGCCAGTCCGCTGCCAAAGGCGACGCCTGTGTGGCCGCCTTCCAATTGTGCAATAAGGTTTTCCAGGGTGGCGCGGGTGGGATTGCCTGTCCGTGCGTAGTCATACCCTTTGTTGACACCGGGTGCTTCCTGTACGAAGGTGGAGGTTTGATAAATAGGCACGGAGATAGCGCCGGTGAGCGGGTCTACCGGAATGCTGTGAATGAGTTGTGTTGTCGCTTGCATGATGTTTCAATTTTTTTGTTGATCATTTTTGTTTAGCGACACCACTTACCAAGAGTCATCGTGCAGAGAGCTTTCTTCAACCACCGGCGAACCTCCGGAGATCCGTCGATGGGTAAAAAAAAACTCTTCTGATAGTCAGAAGAGCTTTGAATATGGTGGTTGAATATTGTAAAGCTGAGATCTGACTTATCTGTCCCGATATTCCATCGGGATGGAGTTGGCACCTTACTTTCAGCTTATTCAGCATCAGCAGGTTGTCAAGGCTTCATCGGGCCATTTCCCTCAGCCTTTCTTGATAAGAGATGTGTTAAGAACTGCTGCAAAGATAGGGATGGAGTTTTCATATTTCCAAATACTCTGAAATTTTTTTATTCCGCCGGTGGTGCGAACCCCTGTGTGTATGCGTTAAACTTTTCCACATCTGAGTCGTTCAACCATTTGGTTTACAATGAAATGGTAAAATGTATAGGCGACTGATCTTAGCAGTTAACGGGTCAATAACGTGGGTTGGAACAGTTTTTGGCGGAAGTAACCCACGATGATGCTGCATCTCTACCTATAAAACTTCACAAACATGAAAACGGTAATCAAAGGACTTGCCTTCGGCACAGTCGCTGCTGCATTATTTTTTGTTTTTTCCTGTAATAAGAATAATTCGTCCGGCAGTAATCCGAACATACCTGCCGGTAAATCCCAGGTCTCCATATACATGATGGATGATCCTATTCAGTATACAAAGGTGCTGATCGACATACGGCAGGTGGCAGTAGAAGTAGACACGGGCGCCAAGCAGACGGACAGCGATCGGGATGATCAGTGGGATAATGGCTATTGCGGCTGGCATAGAACGAAAGAAAACAGCTCCGTCATCTGGGATACGCTCAACATTACGCCTGGCGTATATGATCTTCTGCAACTGCGGAATGGAACGGATACGTTGCTTGCCAATGGTTTGATCCCCAGCGGCAAGATATTGAAGGTGAAGATTACGCTGGGCTCTGACAACACTATCTATACCGACAGCGCTACGCATTATCCGCTGGAAGTGTTTGGACCCAGTCCGACCTTTACGATCAATGTACGCAGGGTGGATGTGAATGCCGCCAGCAGCAATGATTTTCAGCTATGGCTTGATTTCAACCTGCAGCGTTCGATCTTTTTCTGGAATGGGGAGTTCCTGCTGAAGCCGTATATCGTGGTATTCAACGACCAGGTACAGGCGAAGATCAAGGGTCAGGCGCTGCCGAGAAGAAAGGTGGCATTGATCACGGCTTATGACAGCAACAATGATACGCTGTATGCGATACCCAGCTGGATAGATGGCAGCTATCTGATGAGGAATGTACCGGCGGGAACGTACTCTATCAATTTCAAGGGGCGTGATGGGTATAAGGACACGACGATCACGAATATCAGTGTGACGGCGGGCCAGACGACAAAGGTGTCGACGGTGACGCTGCATCAGTAAACAGATTTTTCCATACCGTTAACCTGCCTATTTTTGCGGCCCCCTGACCGGGATTACGGTCAGGGGGCTTTTTTATGCCGCATCCCCAAGGGACTGCATCATCTGCTCGAACATATCTTTTGTGATGGGTTTTATATGATAGCCGGAGACGACCTCATATTCTTTTGCTTTGTTGAGATCC
>DASZWE010000265.1:0-6738 GCA_035546735.1 Puia sp. | reverse complement strand
GCGTTTTTTCAATTCCTGGAAGGAGGCGGTCAGCGATCTGAAGCTAAGGGTGTCTTATGGGAAGCTGCCTAACCAGCAATTCGACCCCGCCAATCCGTCCGATGCATCCATTTATCCCTATGTGGGCCTATTGTCGACCGGGACGTCCAACTATATCTTCGGCAGCCAGATGAATACGGCTGTAGGGGCTCCGGGTCTGGTCAGCCCCAGCTTCACCTGGGAAACGGTTACCACTAAGGACGTGGGACTGGATTTCACCGTATTGAGACAGCGGCTGACAGGCAGCTTTGACTGGTATACCAGGGAGACCTCGAATATGTTGGTCAGCGGACAACCTTTGCCGGGCGTCCTGGGAACGGCTCCCCCGAGCAAGAATGCGGCCAGCCTGATGACAAAGGGCTGGGAGCTGAGTCTTACCTGGAACGACAAGATCACCAAAGATCTTTCCTATTCCATACAGGTAGGCCTGTCCGACAATACCTCGAAGATCACCAAGTACGATCTGAATCCAACCAAGTCGCTGGGCAGCTATTACGTGGGGCAGAAGTTCAATGAGATATGGGGTTTTGTCACGGACGGCTATTTCAAGACGAATGCGGAAGCCGCGGCCTATGATCAATCCCAACTGTCGGGGGTTACACAGATGGCAGGGGATATAAAATATGCCGACCTGGACAAGGATAGCAAGATCACCCGCGGGGACAATACCGTGTCCAATCCGGGAGATCAGAAGATCATCGGTAACGGAACGCCCCGCTATCAGTATGGCATCAATCTGAAAGTGCAATACAAGAACTTCGACCTGGCGTTATTTATGCAGGGAGTAGGCAAAAGGGATTTTATGCCTACGGACAATGCTTTCTGGGGATTCCAGTCCGAATGGAGCGTGCCCTTTATATACATGAAAGACCATTGGACGCCTCAAAATACAAATGCCTATTTCCCTCTCCTGCGGTTTGGCGGCGGCAGCAATTTCCAGAATCAGACCAAATATCTGCAGAGCGCGGCCTATGCCAGGATGAAGAATATTGCCATCGGCTATACGTTGCCGACCGACGTTCTGAGCCGGATCAAAATAAAGAGCCTGCGGGTATATGCTTCGGGACAGAACCTTTTCGAGATCACGAAGATGTTCAAAGCGTATGATCCCGAGATCATCGGGTTCGGTACCTATCCATTGAGCCGTGCCGTATCATTCGGCCTACAGCTGGGTCTATAGAGCGTTGTTAATGATTAAAATTTTCCAGTATGACAAACAAACATCTGACTATATACGCACTCATTCTTATGACAGGCTTATTTACGGCCTGTAACAAGCGACTGAATCGTTATCCCGTGGACGCGCTCAGCGAGCCGACCTTTTTCAAGAATGCCAATGACCTGGCACTGTACTGCAATACTTTTTACCAGGACCTGCCCATCCAGAACTCTTTCTGGTCCGACAGGTATTCCGACAACGAGCTGGCTCTTGACCATGGAGATGGCTTGCTGGACGGCACTTATGTAGTGCCTGTGTCCGGTGGTGGTTGGGATTGGGGGCCGATAAGGAATGTCAATTATTTCCTGCAGCGTTATCAGCGGGCGGCGGCGGACCAGGCTACCCTGAACAAGTATGCTGCCGAGGCGCGTTTTTTCAGGGCTTATTATTACTGGCAGAAAGTTATCCGGTTTGGCGATGTGCCCTGGCTGAACAGGGACCTTACCGACACTTCCGTCTCCTTGCTGTATGCGCCCAAGACGCCGCACAAACAGGTGATGGACTCCGTGCTGGCGGACCTGAACTTTGCCGTCAACAATCTCCCTGACCTTAATGCGGTCGACCCGGGACGTCTGCATAAATATGCCGCCCTGGCATTGATGTCACGGATATGCCTCTGGGAAGGGACCTACCGCAGATACCATGGGATGGGGGATGATGTTGCATATTTAAATGCGGCTGTCACGGCTTCCGAGGCAATCATGAGTTCCGGCAACTATGGTATCTGGTCTACGGGCAATCCCAACACCGACTATTACAACCTTTTTATACAGGACGACCTTACGGGCAACAAGGAGGCCATTCTACCCCGTGTATATATCAAAAATGTACTAACGCAGAATCTTACGCGCGAGTTGGGCGAGAGCAGCACCGGTTTTACCAAGGATTTTGCCCGCAGCTTTCTTTGCACGGATGGCCTGCCTACCGCACTAAGTCCCCTGTACAAGGGCGACGACTCCCTGGATGCGGAAGCTGCTAACCGGGATCCCAGGTTTTCGCAATTGATCGCTACACGTGGGTTTGTGTTGACAAACAATGCAGACGGCACCAAGAATATTTTTACGCTGCCGCAGATCGGAACGGCCACGGCGCCTACCGGCTATATGATCATCAAATGTTTGTCTCCTGATCCTGCCCAGTGGAATGCGGCTCAATCCACGCTGGACCTGTTCATATTCCGGTATGCCGAAGTGCTGCTGAATGAGGCGGAAGCCAAGGCCGAGCTGGGGCAATGTACCCAAGAGGTATTGGACAACACTATCAACCTGATCCGGGACAGAGTGGCCATGCCGCATATGGTGATCACTTCCCTGCAGAAAGATCCCAACTCCATCTTCCCGGCCCTTCCTGTATTGCTGGATGAGATCCGTCGTGAAAGGAGGATCGAGCTGGCGGCGGATGGCTTCCGATTCAACGACCTGCTGCGATGGAAGGCTGGCGACCTCATCAATAATCCTGCAACGATACTGGGTATGAAGCTGCTGCCCTCCGTACGCTCGGAATACCCGCCCAACCAGGTGGCTGGGGTGGTAGTCGATGCCAATAATTATATCCGCATATATACCAATATCAATTCCCGCACCTGGGATGATAAGATGTATCTGTATCCCATTCCAACCCAGGAGCTGACCTTAAATCCCAATCTGAAACCTCAAAATCCCGGATGGTGAAACATATAACTTTTATAATGATCATGCTGGCGCTGGCGCCCCTGGCGAATGCCCAGGAAGCGCCGGCTCCGTCCGGACCTGTGCCCAATGCCCGGCAGATAGAATGGTATCACCGGGAGATCTTCGCCTTTATCCACTTCGGCATGAATACCTTTGCCGGTGTCAATGAAGGAGATGGGACGGCAAGACCGGAGCTTTTCAATCCTACTGCGCTGGATTGCAACCAGTGGACAAGCGTGTTGAAGAAGGCCGGCATACCCTGTGCGATTTTGGTGGCCAAGCATGCCGATGGCTTTTGCAACTGGCCTTCTTATTATACCAATTATTCCGTGAAGAACAGTCCGTGGAAAGGTGGGAAAGGGGATGTCGTAAAAGAGTTTACGGACGCCTGCAGGGCTTCCGGGATAAAGGCCGGGATATACCTGGGGCCGCATGACAGGCACGATGCCCGGTATGGAACGCCTCTTTATAGCGACTATTACGCGGGCCAGCTATCGGAGCTGCTAAGGAATTATGGTCCTATCCGGGAGATATGGTGGGATGGGGCCGGCGCCGACAAGCTGACCACGCCGATGTATACTCGTTGGGCGGACACGGTCCGAAAGCTGCAGCCTGATTGTGTTATTTTCGGGACAAAGAACTCTTACCAGTTTGCCGACTGCCGCTGGGTAGGCAATGAGTCGGGCCTCGCAGGTGATCCCTGCTGGTCGACCATCAATCCTTTATCCATCCGGGATGAATCGGCGCATATAAGGGAGCTGAACCAGGGAGAGCTTGATGGATCGGCTTATGTACCAGCCGAAGTGGATGTCTCTATTCGTCCCAGCTGGTTTTATCATCCCGAAGAGGATGATAAGGTAAAGACCGTCGCCGAACTGTGGGATCTCTATTTCAATTCCGTGGGGCATAACAGCGTATTGCTGTTGAATTTCCCTCCTGACAAACGAGGGTTGATCCCGGACGTGGATGCACAGCGGGCCGACAGTCTGCGGCAGCTGATCAACAGCACTTTCAAGACCAACCTGGCTGCCGGGGCCACCATCAAGACAAAGCATCCCCGCGGAGGGATATATAAGCCTTCCAATATGGTGGATGGTTTTGAGAACACTTATTATGCGGCAGCGGATGGGGCCGTTACGGATACGATGACCTTTGATCTTGGATCGCGTAAAACATTCGACGTGCTGATGCTGCAGGAGGTCATCGAGCTCGGACACCGCACTACAGGGTGGTCTGTAGACTATTCGACAGACGGAAAGGCCTGGACGCCCATTCCCGAGGCGACGGGAAAACAAACCATCGGGTATAAATGGCTGATCAGATTCAAGCCTGTAACGGCCCGGCATGTTCGGTTAAAGATCACTGCAGGCAAGGCTTGCCCGGCGATTCATACCTTTGGGATATACAAGCAGCTATTTCCCTAACAGTGCCTTTAGCTGACGGAAGTCGATGTTCTCCCTTACCTGCCGGTCGATATTGCTTGCGTCGGGCCCGGCGGGGTCATAGCTCCAGCTGACGAGGAATAACAATGGCTTGTCGGTGCCCGTGCCGGTGTAGTAGGCAGGGTTGATCCTTACCAGCATATTCCTGTCTGCCTCCTTGTCCTCGAATCCATGGAAGCTTTCGGCATCAACGGAGACCATGGCAGGCTTATCGAGCTCCGCGGCCATGCTATGGGTAGCGATAGAGTCCATCAGGCGGATGGTCCTGTCGAGGGAGGCAGTGGCTTTTTCAATGCTGAGATCCAGGTACTCTTTATCTGTGTGGTATTCTTTCGCGAAAAGGCGCAGCCTCACCCGGAGGTCGGCGCCGGAGTAGTTATTGTTCAGCTCGTCGAGGGTAGCTTTTTTCTCGGCTTCCTGGATGGATGCGGAGCGAATCGGTGTCTTGAGCTCGATGTCTGCGATGATGCTGTTCTTTTTGCCGGTGAGCTCCGCGCGTGCTTCCTGCAGATATTCCCTACGGGTGATCGCGATATAGGGCAGCTGGTTGCTGTCCGGCGTTATGAGCCAGTAGATGATCCGTGCATGGTCTTCCTCTTCATATTCAAAGTAACGACAGTTTTCCTGCAGGCCGGAGGAGGGTCGGATGCCTGCGAAGTCCTTGCCATTCACTGTCAGATAGCGCAGGAGGGGGCTGATATCGTTGGACATGATGGTGAGCCGGCCTCTGCTGTCTTCCGACCGGCATTGGATGCCAAAGCGGCCGATGGCATATTCGCCGTGCCAGACGGGAATGAAGTCTGTTGTGGAGAAACAGGAGTCCTGGAGGAAGGAGATCATCGCTGTCGTTTCATTCTGCATTTTGACGAGCTTGCTGTGGGGAACGTGGCCATTGATCTGGTCCTGCTCTTTCACCCATTCTTTGGGGGCTTTGTTCAGGAGGGGGTTGGGGGTGCCGTCGTTGTTAAAGGCGGTGACGTTGTCAAGAGACATTTGCGCCTGGGCAAGACTGGGTAGCAAAAAGAATAGCGGCAGGTAGAAAAGCTTCATAATTCGTGTTTTACAGGGACTGCGATTAAATACTGATCATGACTGCTTTTCAAAAGACATGGAGTATTCATGGCCGCCTGTATAACCGACGAATCAATGAATGGACTGGTTTTTGGGGGAAGCTTGGATGTAGAGGAAGTCTAAATGTTAAGGAAGCTTGGATGTAAGACGAAGAATAAAGTCTTTACAAAAGGATATGAGAACAAAGATAATATCCGGATACGGTATTTGCAAGCCCTACGCTAAAAAATCCGGCATTGATTAGCAAGGAGATATACAGGCCGGGACTGATTTCAGGGCTTTGGAAGGCTCCTTGGAAATTCCTGCGGAGCATGCAACAAAGTCACCGCTAAGATTGTCAACCTCGCGGGGTGAAAAATGACCGGCGGCGGGGGGGCGCTGGACAAAATGGCTAAATTGCAATGAGTGGTCCCAGGCCACTTCAAAACTAAAATAAAGATGGAGATGATACAGCTTGGTGTTCTATTGACGAAATATCACCGTCTGTTGAGTATTGCCGCGATCCTGGATGTTTTCGAGACTGTCAACAGCTTTTGCATGGAGGAGGGCGGGGCACCTGCTTTTAAGATACATATCCTGAATGCCGGTGAAGATCATACGGGGGCCTATAGTGGATATCCTTTAGAGGAATTGGGTGAGCAGATGCGTTTTGATCTGATCCTCATACCGGCCTTTTGCATCAATGATATGAAGAAAGCCATCCGGGACAATGAAGCGTTCATAGGGTGGCTCTGTGACATCCGTCACCGGGGGGCGGCCATTGCCAGCGTCTGTACGGGCGCTTTTTTACTGGCGGCTACGGGATTGTTGGATGACAAGACGGCTACAACCCATGTGGATGCCACGGGAAATTTTGCCGCCGCCTTCCCCTCGGTGAGGCTGCAGGCCGATGCGGTGGTGACACAGGACCAGGATATCTATACCAGCGGTGGTTCCACCAACAGTTTCCATCTGCTGCTGCTCTTGATCGAGAATTATTGCGGGCGGGAGATGGCTATCCGGACGGCGAAGTATTTTGCCATCGACATGGACAGGGAACAGCAGACGCATTTTGCCACATTCAAGCCTGCGCCTTCGCGCCAGGATGAGCTGGTGTCCGAGCTGCAGGAGCGGATCCGCAGGGACTATGCGCAGGTAAGCACCATCGAGGAGCTGATCAATGACCTCCCTTCCAGCCGTCGTAACCTGGCGCGCAGGTTCAAGCATGCCACGGGGATCACGTTTATCGAATATTTACACCGGACGAGGATCGAGGCTGCCAAGCGGGTGCTGGAGCAGTCGTCGGGCGGGGTATTGG
>DASZWE010000264.1:0-12915 GCA_035546735.1 Puia sp. | reverse complement strand
GCGCATCAGCTGGATAAGAACCTGTCCACCATCACGGTCCGGAGCAAAGATGGATTCCCTTTCAATCTGGACGTGGCCCAGATCATTCATATTCCTACCAACGAGGCGCCAAAGGTGATCGCCCGGTTTGGGAACATGGTCAACCTGGTGAGCCAGGTGCTGGAGCCCACCATCGGCAACTATTTCCGCAATTCAGCGCAGGACAGCGATGTGATTGCTTTCTTGGGTTCCCGAAAAGAAAGACAGGAATCCGCCAAAGCGCATATCGGCAGGGTGCTGGAACAATACAATGTATTTGGCGTGGATACGCTGATAGGGGATATCGTGCCTCCTGAAAGTCTTATGAAGACCCTCACCGACCGTAAGCTGGCGGAAGAGCAGAAGGTCACATATGAGACGCAGCGAAAGGCGCAGGAGACAAGACAAAGCCTGGAAAAGGAAACGGCTATTGCGGAGATACAGAAAGAGATCGTCAAGGCGGATCAGGGCGTCCTGATCGCTGAGCGCATTGCGGATGCATCTGTAAAGAAAGCCACGGGCGATGCCAATAGTGTTCGTCTTCAGGCCAATGCGGAAGCCGACAGGCTCAAGCTGCTGGCCAGCGGCGAGGCGGAAAAAACCAGGCTGCTGGCAAAGGCCGATGCGGAGAAAATAGAGTGGCTGGCCCGCGCGGACGCGGAAAAGATATCGCTCACGGGCAATGCCGAGGCGGAAAAGACCCTTGCCATCGGTAAATCCTCGGCAGAATCCTATAAGCTGGCCGTAGAAGCCATGGGCGGCGACAACTTTACCCAGCTCAAGGTGATGGAAGCCATTGGCGCACAGCATATCCGGATCATGCCGGACGTGCTCATCGGCGGGGGAGAGGGGGGAAGCCCGATCAATGGATTGCTGGGACTTCAACTATTGGAGCAGCTGCGTAAAAAGGCAAAGGAAGAATAGTCTTAACATACTTTTTTATGTAATCCGGGCGGGCGCCTGCATCTGGTAAAAAAACGAAACCATATGCATCGTGTATCCGCTTTTTTATTGCTCCTGAGCATAGCATTCCATCCGGCATCTTCCACGGAAGAAAAGAATACGGTCCCTTCCGTCCTTCGATCAGCCACCGTCTACCGCACCGGCGCGGAGCTGGTGCATACAGCCAGCGCCACGCTTCCGCAGGGCAGCAGCGAGCTCATTATCGGGGACATCAGCAATACAGTAGATCCCAATAATCTACGCGTAAGTTGCACCAACGATGTGACAGTAATGTCGGTGACCTTCTCCACGGAATATCTAAAGCCGGAGACGGTAACACCTTTTGTCAAAAAACTGCAGGACTCGGTGGAGTTCATCCGAAAAGAGCTGACCCGGCTGGATGTGCTGACCCGTAGTGACAATGAGCTGCTCGAAGTGCTGGCAGCCAATAAAAGCATCGGTGGAAAGGATGGTCTCTCCGTTGCCGAACTAGCAAAAATGGTGGACTATTACAAGCAAAAGACGGTGGAACTGCGTACCGAGCTCAATACCTACGGTGAAAAAGGCGACAAATGGAAACAGCTTATCGCCAAGCTGGAAAATCAAATAAAGGAAGAGGAGAAAAAGAACAGTAAGACCAGCGGCCGTCTGATCCTTCAGCTGATGAGCCCATCGGGAGGGACGGCGGATTTTACCATTTCTTATCTCACGACCGCTGCTTCCTGGTATCCTTTCTATGATCTCAAAGTAAACAAAGTCAATGATCCCCTTCAGATACTTTATAAGGCCAGACTGGAACAGACCACCGGACTGGACTGGAAAAAAGTCAAATTGAGTCTTTCCACGTCCCTGCCCAACCAGGGTGGCAACGCTCCCATATTGCAGGCATGGTTTCTGCAATTCATCGAGCCTGCGGTAGTCGGCTATTACAAATCCTACAACTTTTCCGGCAATAGCTCCACTGCCAACACACTGACGGGACTGACGCCCGGATTGTCGGTGAACAGTGCTTCGTCACAGTCTTTGCGGATACGCGGAACCTCCACCACTGGTGAACAACCCCTCTATATTATAAATGGCGTCGCTGCCAGCGCTGAGGACTATAATAAAATAGATCCAAAGGCCATTGCCAGCCTCAACGTCCTGAAGGACTCCGAGGCTACCGCCATTTACGGCGCCAGGGCCGGGGCAGGAGCCATCGTCGTTACCACAAAGAACGAAATGAACGACTACGTATCCGTCAGTGACAATCAAATGGATGTCACTTTCGACATCGATATGCCTTATGACGTGCCGGCCAATGGTAAAGAACAGGATGTCGTGCTCAGGGATATCAAAGCGCCCTGCTCCTACGAATATTATTCGGCGCCCTGCATGGACAAAGAAGCTTATCTTTTGGGTAATGTTCCCGGCTGGGAAGGTCTTCACCTGTTGCCCGGCGAAGCAAATATTATCGTCGAGGGGACCAATATCGGTAAATCCTTTATCGACCCCAATTCCACGCAGGACACCCTGAGCCTTACACTGGGCCGGGATAAAAGAATAGTTGTCAAAAAGGAAAAAATAGCCGACTACAGCAGTGTGAAATTCCTGGGCAGCAGCAAAAAGCAGGTATTCACCTATGAGATCACCGTCCGTAACAATAGAAAGGAAAAAGTACAGCTATTGTTAAAAGATCAGCATCCCATCAGCACGGACAAAGAGATAGAAGAAGAACTGTTGGAAAGCAGCGGCGCTGTCGTGAACAGGGACACCGGCATTCTCACCTGGAAGATGGAACTGGATCCGGGCGAGACGAAAAAATACCGGGTCAGCTACAGCGTGAAGTATCCGAAGGACAAGCGTATAAATATCAACTAAAGAAAAGGGCCGGTCAAGCCGGCCCTTTGAAACTATTTTACGATATCCAGCAGCTCTACCTCAAATATCAGTGTGGAGCCGGGAGAGATCAATGGACCGGCCTGCTGATCTCCATAAGCCAGGTTGGAAGGAATAAACAACTTCCATTTGCTGCCAACGGGCATCAGCTGCAGGGCCTCTGTCCAACCTGGAATAACGCCGTTGACGGATAGCTCGATGGGCTGTCCCCTGTCTACGGAGCTGTCAAATACACGTCCGTCGATGAGCGTACCATGGTAATGAACCTTTACCTTATCGGTAGGACCAGGCTTGGGGCCCGTGCCTTCCTTTAGCACCATGTATTGAAGACCACTGGGCAGGGTAACGACTCCGGGCTTGCTCTTATTGGCAGCGAGGAATTCCTCCCCGATCTTCTTATTGCCGGCGGATCTTTCTTCCTGGGCTTTGTGCATGAAATTGGTCATGCAGGTGTTGGCCTGCTCTTCGTTCATCACCAGCTTGCCGTTATTCCTTACGTCATTGATGGCTTTTACCAGCATGACGGTATTGATATTGGTAAGATTCGCCTGTTTGTAGAACTTGGCAACGCTCAGGCCAATGGCATAGCTCACTGAGTCTACCTCATTCTTTAGCGCGGCGGGAGTTTTTGCAGCAGTGGCATGTGTCTTGTGGGTAGGTGTAGTAGTTTTCTTTACCTGGGCTGCCAAAGGCAATGCCGCGGAAAAGGAGATCATGGATACGATTAGCTGCTTACTTACGATCATATTTGATTTTTTATGGATTGAATAAACCAACGGTTCGTTGTCCGAAGGACAGATATTTTTCGGACCGCAAAATACTCTTTTATTGCCAAAGCTGCTACGAGCCGGAGGTCCGGGTCCCAACATTTACTCCTGGGGGAACAACCGGTTTTTTAGCTCCCGGACCAGGTCAGCCTCTTCTTTATCGCCTGCTGCATCCAGCACATGGGCATAGGATACGAGCTCCCCGGAAGATCTTACCAGCGGTCTTAATTTCTCCGTCACCTGTGGCAGCCGCCGTCTTATCTTCTTTATCTTCTCCTGATGAAACAGGGCCGCCAGCATCGCGACGCCAGGATATTTGGGCGTATACGGCTCTCCCGAGACGATGGACAAAAGATCCTTTTCCAGCGAGACCACCGGTGATTCAACCACCCGGCCCAGCTCCCGTCCATGGTCCAATACGATAAAATCCGGCACACGGAATATGTCGCGGCCTCTTTCTTCATGCCCCGGGCTTTGTTTGTACTGCTCCGCCGAGGCGGCCACCGTTATCAGCTGTATGGAGCTGGTATCTATTCCGCAATAATCCAGTATTTTATAGAAGCGTGGTACTTCTCTTCTGCTGTCCCCGCACCAGGTGCCCATAAATACCATCACCTGTTTGCCCGCCAGTGCCGACCGGAGCCGGCTGGCCGTGACCGAATCTATCACGTAGGAATCATAGTTCTTATTGTACCAGTCCCCAAAAGGGGCCTGTTCCAGCCTTTTACGGGAGGCTTTCCCTAAAAGCTGGGTATTCCCTTTTGTATCGGTTATCTCCATGCTGAGGGGAGCCGTAGTTTGCGGGGTAAGATGATGATGACAGGACAGCGTGATCAGGACATAGCATGACAAGGCTATATATGAAATAATGCTCTTCATAATTAATGAGGTTTTAATGATGCTTAAATCAAATAAATAGGAGAAAGAAAGCGTTACCCCGGGGTGGCTGAAAAACGGAAGGAATGCACCCGGCAGCGATCATGGATACTCCATGAGGTCTGCCCGATAAGAGCAGGCTGACAGGATGACCGTGAGAAGGAAGGGTAAAAGTCATAAAGCCCTCATCGGGTCTGAACTTATAAGCGGAGCGTTCCGTATTATGCTGTTTATCGCCTGAAGCAGCTTCCGGAGATTGTTTCTGACAGTCGCAGGTAACTTGCCGGGTAGTGGAAAGAGGGGTGATCTGACAGAGCTGATAATTCAATATCCTGCTGTATTGAAATAACAGCCAGGATAAGAATAATAGTATAGCTAAGGTCTTTTTCAGGCATACTAATATAACATTACTTTACCAGTTTGTTGCGTTATTTTTATGAAATGGACCACGGGCCTGCAAACCATGAATTTGAAAAAATAAAATATCCATTATGAAGAAAATTACTTCTATTGTATTGTTCTCGCTTTGCTCTTTTCTTATGGTCGGTACGGCGGGTGCGCAGGGGCTGCTCAGCGGCGCCAAGAAAGCGCTCAACTCCGTAAAGGGAGGAAATAGCGGATCGCT
Organism: Puia sp.; assembly: GCA_035546735.1. Classification (GTDB taxonomy): domain Bacteria; phylum Bacteroidota; class Bacteroidia; order Chitinophagales; family Chitinophagaceae; genus Puia. Next base: position 7,809 of record DASZWE010000264.1, on the reverse strand, counting down.
TAGCTCGGACGATATCGTAGCCGGCTTGAAGGAAGCCTTGTCCAGGGGAGCGCAGAAGAGCGCCGATAAGCTTTCGGCAGTGGATGGCTTTTTTAAGGATGCTGCCGTGAAGATCCTGCTTCCTCCTGAAGCCGCCAAGGTAGAAAAGGCCTTGCGCAGCGCCGGATTTGGCAAACAGGTGGACGACGCCATTCTCAGCCTCAACCGTGCCGCCGAAGATGCCGCTAAATCCGCCGCACCCATTTTCTTAAATGCCATCAAGGGTATGAGCGTGCAGGATGGCGTAGGTATTCTGAAAGGACCGGATACGGCAGCTACGGCCTATCTCCGCAAATCCACTACATCTCCGCTAACGACTGCGTTCAGGCCGGTGATCGACTCGTCCCTCCAAAAGACAGGCGCTACCAAATACTGGAAAGTAGTGTTCGAGACATACAATAAGCTCCCCGTGGCCGCATTTGGGGGACAGAAGGTAAATCCTGACCTGTCCTCTTATGCCACAGGCAAGACCATCGACGGTATCTTCTACTATGTGGCACAGGAAGAAAAAAATATCCGGCAGAACCCTGCCGCGCAGGTCACCGACCTGCTGAAAAAGGTATTCGGCGGAAAATAAGGATAACGTAACTTTGTCAGGCCCCCCGCATCTATGTGGGGGGCTTGTTTATGGAAGAAAAATTACAAATGTTCCGCAACAGACTGACGAAGGTCTTTCGTCATGTCTCCAAGCTGGCCGGGCGGCAATCCATCAGCTGCTATCGCGCCTATGATCATGACCTGCCCGAATTTCCCTTTTGTATCGAGCTGTACGGAGACAGGGTGTATTTAGCGGAATACCGTCGCCGTCATGGCATGACGGAAGAAGAGCACGAGGCGTGGCTGGAATCCTGTCTGCCGGTGATCCGCGAGGTATTGGGTATGCCGGATGACGCCATCTATTGGAGACAGCGTCAGCGCAAGGCGGGCCGGCAGGGACAATATGAAAAGCTGGCCAGCCAAAAAGAGTTCTTTGTGGTGCAGGAAGCCGGGCTTTCCTTTAAGATCAACCTGATAGATTACCTTGACACCGGGCTCTTTTTGGATCATCGAATCACCCGGGGGATGGTGCGGTCGGAGTCGAAGGATAAGAAGGTGCTGAATCTTTTCTGTTATACGGGTTCCTTCTCCGTCTATGCCGCGGCAGGTGGCGCCGTGCAGGTAGACTCCGTGGACCTGTCCAGGACCTATCTGCAGTGGGCGGAAGAGAATATGCGGCTGAACGATTCACTCACAGGCAGCACTACAAGCCATTTTATACATGCCGATGTCAAGCAGTGGCTGGACGAGGCTCCCGCGGACTACTATGATCTTGTGATCATGGATCCGCCGACGTTTAGCAACAGCAAAAGGATGAAGGATTTCCTGGATATACAACGCGACCATGCGGAGCTGCTGAACAAGACCCTTCATGCCGTGAAGCAGGGTGGGACCTTGTATTTCAGCACCAATTTCAGGAATTTCCGGCTGGAGTCGGAGAAGATAGCCGCCTCTTCCATAAAGGACATCACGGGCGCCACCACTCCCTTTGATTTCCAGGGTAAGCTGTTCCGTTGGTGCTATAAGATCATTAAATAGCCGGAGCCGCAGAAAGCGGTTTGTTTGAAGGACAGACATCAGCAATCAGTTCAGGGGAATATCTCTTTTTAGCATGCTATCCCTGTTGGCCATTTCCCAGGCTGTATAGAACACCAGGCGGGCTCTTTTCGCCATCAGGTCGTAATTGATCTTATCCGGCGTGTCCGTAGGCTTGTGATAGTCCTTATGTATCCCATCGAAATAAAAGATGATGGGCACTCCCTTGCGTGCGAAGTTATGTAGTATTCAGACCCCCAAAGCCCTTTTTCTTCTCCGGAATTGGCCAGGAAAAGAATGCTGCGCCGGGGACCTTTTCCTTCCGCCCTGGCTTTTGCAAAGGCTTTGGCCAGCTGCAGAACGCTTACCGTGCCTGAGCCGTTGACCTGGACGGCCGCTTTTATCAATGAGTCCTGAAATAAGGGATAGTATAGCTGGTAGCCCGTCTTGTTACCCGGCAGCAGGCCCAGGTTGCGGAACTGCTCTTCGATGTAGACGGCTGCCTTTCTTTGCCCTTCCGTTCCTGTCTCGCGGCTTTCGAATTCTTTGCTGGCCACCCGGTACAGATGTGTACGGAGATCCCCGGGCGTAATGACATCGGCAAGAGCATCGGGACCGGATCTTTCCTGAGCATTGGCCAGGGAAACATTAAACAGGAACAGTAAAAGGGATATACGTAACATAACGCTTTTATTTATGAGGGTAAGGTCAAATATAGAGTATATTCGTTTATTGCTGCTGAACTGTGAATAGAGATCACTGGATATTATTGTTGTTGTGGGGCTTATTCGGCCTGTTGCATAGCTTGTTTGCCGCCGGAAGGGTTAAAGGATATTTTACGTCCCTGCTTGGGCGTTATGCCAGGTATTACCGTCCAATGTATTCCCTGTTTGCCTTCCTGAACCTGGGGCTGGTCCTGGTTGTGCAATTTTCCATAAAAAGTTTTTATGTGGGGTCTTTCCCTTTGATGAAATACCTGGCCGGCCTGGTCATCGGCGTATCAGGAGTGATATTAATGATCGTCTGTATACGAAAGTATTTTTTTGATCACAGCGGCATAAGAGCGTTTTTGGGAAAGGATCCGGAGCCAAAGCTGGAGTCAGATGGTATTCATGCGTATGTCAGGCATCCCCTTTACCTGGGAACGCTGGCTACATTATGGTCGATCTTTCTCTTTTTCCCTTTGTTGAATAATTTATTGGCCTGCCTGATCATTACAGTGTATACGCTGATCGGTATACATTTGGAGGAAAAAAAGCTATTAGCGGTTTTTGGTGAGGAATATGCGGCCTACCGGCGGCGCACGCCCATGGTGATCCCTAATTTTCTGCCTCGCTGAGCTCCAGCCAGCGCAATTCCTTTTCGTCCAGCAGCTGTTCGATCTCGCCTATACGTATGGAAAGTCTTTGCAATTCATCGAAAGGCGCCGCGCCGCTGTTGAGCTTTTCGGTGACCAGTTTTTTCTCTTCCGTCAGCCGTACGATCTCCTTGTCGAGACCTTCCAGCTCTCTTTTTTCTTTGTAGGACAATCTTCTTTTTTCCGTAGCGGGGACAGATGCCGCCGGGACCGTCTGTTGAGGGGCGGGCTTGACGGCGGGAGTGGAGGTTTCCTCCTCCTCGCGCTGCGCAATACGGTATTGTGTATAATTTCCCGGGAAATCCCGGACGACGCCATTGCCTTCCAGCACCAGCAGATGATCTACCAGCCTGTCCATAAAATACCGGTCGTGCGAGACAATGAGCAGGCAGCCCTGGTATTCGCTCAGGAAGTTCTCCAACACACCCAGCGTGGGCAGGTCCAGATCATTGGTAGGCTCGTCCAGCACGAGGAAGTTGGGATTGCGAAAAAGGATGGACAGCAGATGAAGCCTTCTTTTTTCACCTCCGCTGAGCTTGGAAATATACGTATACTGCTGCTCGGGAGGAAAGAGGAAGAGATTAAGGAACTGGGCCGCGCTGAGGGAGCCGCCGGCCGCCAGGGGGAAAACTTCAGCTATATTCTTTACATATTCTATTACCCGCTGATCTTCTTTTATCACCAGCCCCTGCTGGGAATAATTGCCGAAGATCACTGTCTCGCCGATATTGACCTTCCCGCTGTCGGGCTGTTCGATACCCTGAAGGATGTTGATGAACGTGGATTTGCCCACTCCGTTCCTGCCGACAATACCTAACCTTTCACCTCTCTTGAAAGTATAGTCGAAACCTTTCAGTATTACTTTATCGTCGAAGCTCTTATACACTTTCTTCAGCTCCGCCACCTTTCCGCCCAGCCTGTTCATCTTCACCTGCAGTTCCACCTGCTGGTCCTCTATCCGCTGTTTTGCCTTTGCCTCTACCGCATAGAAATTATCCTGTCTGCTCTTGCTCTTTGTCGTCCTGGCCTTGGGTTGCTTGCGCATCCACTCCAGCTCCTTGCGATAGGTATTACGGGCCTTCTCGATGCTGGATGTCTCGTTCTCCAGCCGGGCCGCTTTTTTCTCCAGGTAGTTTTGGTAATCGCCCTTGTAGGTATACAGATGGCTGCTATCCATTTCCCATATCTCATTGCATACGGCGTCCAGGAAGTACCGGTCGTGCGTCACCAAAAGAAGCGTGACCCTTTCCTGGTTCAGATAATGTTCCAGCCACTCCACCATTTCTACATCCAGGTGGTTGGTAGGCTCATCCATGATAAGAAGTACATGCTTATGTTCGAAGCCAATGTCGATAAGGGTCTTGGCAAGGGCTACCCGTTTGCGCTGACCCCCGGACAGCGTGCCTGCGATCTGCTGCAGGTGGTGAATATTCAGCTTGCCTAAGATCTGTTTGACCTTGGCGTCGAAATCCCAGGCGCCCAGCTCGTCCATTTTTACGATGGCCGCCGTCAGCTTGTCGATGTCTTCTTCTTCGCTGACAGAACGGGCCGGAGGCTCGTTGCCCGAAGGGCCGACATTAGACTTTTCCGGAAAACGGGCTATATTTTCCGAGAGGGCCGTTTTCTGGAGATTCTCGTATTCCCGGATGGCGTTGATGACGGGATGACTATGATGAAAGATATTATCTAAAATGGATCTATCCTCCATGAACACAGGTTCCTGCTCGAACAATGCAACGGTAACATCCTTGTGTATCCATACGGTGCCGCTGTCGGCCGTCTCTTTGGACGCCAGTATTTTAAGCAGGGTGGATTTGCCGCTGCCATTCCTGGCTATCAGCGCGATCTTGTCCCCTTCTTCGATATGAAAGCCAATATCCCCAAAAAGGGGTTTTACACCGTACGATTTGCCCAGACCTTCGACAGAAACATAATGCATCCCGCAAAGATACGGTTTCAGAACGAGCCGGAGGCTCGTTGCCCGAAGGGCCGACATTAGACTTTTCCGGAAAACGGGCTATATTCCCGAGAGGCCCGTTTTCCGGACATTTTCAGAATGAGCCGGAGGCTCGTTGTCGGGACATTACGCCTTTATAAACTCCAACCCCAGATGGATACGGACTTCGTCGCCGACGACAAGGCTGCCTGTTTCCGTTACGGCATGGAATTGCAGACCGTATTCTTTGCGATTGATCTTGCCGCTGACGGTGATACCCGCGCGGGTATTGCCCCAGGGATCCTTTATCACGCCTCCGAATTCTGCATCCAGCTTCACCTGTTTGGTGACGTCCCGGATAGTGAGGTCGCCATATACTTCATAGGAGCCGTCGTTGTCCACATTCTCGATCCTGGTAGCGGTGAATCTGATCTGTGGATATTTCGCGCTCTCGAAAAAGTCCGAAGCATGCAGATGTCCGTCCCTTTGTTCGTTGCCTGTTGTAACGGAGCTTACGTCGATGGTGAAATTTGCCCTGGCCGTCATAAAATCCTCGTCTTCCGTCTGTACTTCGGCGTCAAACTTCGTGAACTTGCCGCTGACGGTGGAGATCATCATATGCCGGACCTTGAATTCAACTTCTGAGTGCGTGGGGTCGAGTATCCATTTGGTTGTCGCCATAGTTTGATGTTTAAACACTAAATTAAGGAAAAACTTTTAAACCCTGTCCGGCATGGGCCGGACAGGGCAGATTAAATTTTTATAAACCGAAAGAATATGCTACGCGCAGACCGAGGAAGTTGGCATAGGAGCCGCCATCATAGAAGGAAGAAGTGCTCTCCCAGCGGAAGCCTACGTCCAGATAGTTCTTCGGAGCCAGCGGGATCAGCGCGCCTATCTGGGGGGCATATACAAATGCAGTGGATTTGTTGGCCTGCAGGTCGCTCTTGTTAGCCAGGAAAGAGACGCCGGCCTCACCCTGTACATAAAAGATATTTCCTACGGGGAAATATTTCAGACCTGCCTTGACGGGTATCAGCTGCATATTGTGACCACCCAGATCCTTGAACTCATCCTTAATGAAGAAATTGTTGTACCCTGCGTTGACGGTGACATACAGGCTCTGCACGATAGGGATATCTGCCTGTATCGACCCGCCGAGGTTCCAGTTATACACATCGGAAAGATCTCCAACCGGAATACCCACTTCGGGGCCCACGCTCAATCTGAACTCTTTTTGGGAGGGTTTGGGAGCCTCCTGCGCTTTTGCTTTGCCTGCGTACGCTAAAAAAACCAAAAATGCCAATGCGGCTAAACCGACCTTGTGTTTCGTTTTCATTTTTCTATTGTTTTATGGTTCGAAATGCTTATCTGTTCCTGTCTGTTATTCTTCGTCTGTCAGTCGTTGAAGGGACGTTTGAGCGTCCCGGCTAATCATCGGATAGAATAGATAACGGCCCTGGTTAAAAAAAGTTCAGTTTCGGATAAAAGAAAGTTTTGCATCCCTGTATCGGGGAATTTTTAGCTGCTCTTTGACATGGGAGAATGTCTCGAATGGCCCTTTGACGGAGAACATATTGATGAGCCAGGCAGGTGTTCCGGCGCCGGGATCGAGCGTAATACGGTAATCTATTTTTATAGATCCATTGCCTGCCGGAGTGACAATCCATATCTCATCGGACAATGGCACACGTACCAGACCATCCTTGACGGGTATATAGTTGGGTTGCTCCTCCGCATGGATGGTCATAACCTTACTTGTTGGATCCTGGGTAACGACCAGATGAATGGCGAGATCACGGTTGCTTGCCGGCCAGGGTGAATGTATCTCCGAATAGAAATAGAGCTCCGAAGGGCTCAGCGTTCTTAAAATGGAGGTTTGTTTTGTATTGAAGCTCCAGTTGGGATAGTTCCCAATGTCCAGCACGAGCGCCGCCACGGAAGACAGACTGGTCTGCAGCGTCATTTCGACGCGCAGCTCGTTGTATTTGGAATGTTCGCTGCTCTTGCTGTATACCTTTATTCCATTCTCGTCTTTTTTTAATGTCCATTCCTGTGCGGATACTGCTACATATCCACCCAGGATAACAATGAGCAACAGGAAATAGCGCCGGTGCATAACATCGATTAGTGGCTTGTATAATGCACGGACGAAGAAAAGGTTTGGTTCTGGTCTTCTTTTACAGCAAAATGATAGTTGCCGGAGCCCAGGTCTACCATAAGATATCCTCTGCCGACGCCGGCGATCTTTATTTCCTTTACATTCCCCAGCAGCCGTCCGCCTTCCGTTACCACCCCGCCTTCGGGCGCGGGGATGTATACCGTGGAGCTTGTATTGGGAGGAATGACGACATCCAGCAGAAGGGAATCCCTTTCCTTTTTCCAATGGGAGGACAGCTCCCCATAGCCTGTTTCCAGCCTGGCCTCGGCCTCTGTCAGCCCGCCTCCGGGGTGGGGGTAGATCCGGCTGTGCTTATACCCGGGCTCATCCTCGTATGTGTCGACGCCGGCCACGACGCGGTACATCCAGTCACCGATGGCGCCATAGGAATAGTGATTGAAAGAATTCATACCGGGCGTTTGAAAGCTGCTGTCCGGCTTGATGCCATCCCATCTTTCCCAGATGGTGGTGGCCCCCATCCTGACGGGGTACAACCAGGACGGATAATCTTCTTGTAACAGGAGCCGGTAGGCGATATCCGTATAGCCCCATTTGCTCAGCACATGACATAGATAGGGCGTGCCAAGGAATCCCGTCGTCAGGTGATACCCATAGTCCTTTACGTTATCCACCAGCCGTCTGGCTGCCTGTGTTTGCAGCGAGTCCGGCAGCATGTCGAACTGCAGGGCCAGCACATAGGCCGTTTGCGTACCGGAGACGAGTCTTCCATTCGGGGTCATATAT
>DASZWE010000263.1:0-5540 GCA_035546735.1 Puia sp. | reverse complement strand
CAGTAAACAGATGACCGCGACAATAATGGGTGATATGATGAATTTTTTCATTGGTTGTTGTGTTTAATGTACAAAATTGTCAGGGTTATTGTCCCAGAATACCTTCACATTCGTCACCGTCTTCTGCGTCGCGCTCTTATTGTAATCCACGTATACGGATGCATAGAAGAAACTGCGGATGAAGTCGCCGGGGGAGGGCCCGAGCGTAGGCTGCATGTTATCAGGCTTGCCCGTACGACGATAGTTGTTGTAAGGCTCTACACCATTGCCCCAGGAAGCCAGGTAATATTCCTTCATGATGACATTCAGCTTCTGGTCGGCGCTGGCCGCAGCATCATACAGCCCTGTCACGATGCTATCGTACTTGGCTGTCTTATAGGGAGTGATCAGGAAATTGGTATCCGACGTAGGCAGCGTATACCCGATGGAGGCGGGGAACCCGGCCACCTTACTGAAAGACGCATTTACACCCGATACCAGCAGACTTCTCGGATCACCCGGAGTGCCCAGCGTCAAAGCAGCTTCCGCCTTCAGGAAATTGGTAAAGGAGGATAAGAAGATGGGGTTGATGCCATTGCCCCCTGCGCCCGTTATACGGCCGGAGCTTGCACCCACCGCCTTGTTCTGGTTGGCGTCGAATGCTCCACCCGCGGGATATACGCCGTATGTGGTACGAAGCGAATTATCAGGGGGGATACCTTCGTTATTGCCATGGTCCCTGCCCCAGAACCCATTGTCGACGATGCAATAGCAGGTGCCGGAAGGATACGGTGACGTGCGATACAGACAAGGTATGGCGAACTGCGTAGTCGTCTGGTCGGGCAGCCGGGCATCGTTATTGATATTGTCGATCTGACGATAGAGATAGTAGGGTGTACGGGGATCATGCATGGACTTCTCATCCCGCAACATCCACATGAAATAGGTCCCGATATAATCCTGAGCGCCATTGTCCGTGCCGTAATTCGTCACATAATGGGATGAACGTGCATCCGGCGAGGCGCTGTGCGTGGAATAAGAGAAAACAAAATCCTGGCTGGCATTGTCTATCAGGTCATCTTCCGTCACCAGCGCCGAGATCTTACCTGCCGCCGTATTGTCCACCAGGCGGGTGGCCACATAGGCTTTCAGTTTCAGGGTCTTTGCAAGTTTGGTCCAATAAGTAGCAGGCGAGGATTTATCCCCGTAGAACAGATCATTGGCAGGAGCCTTCGACGCCGTCTTCCCGAAGTTGGCAATGGCCGAATCCAACAGGGCCAGCGCAGAGTCATATACAGCATTTCCTTTGTCCACCTGTGGGTTGGTATTGGTGACCCCCAGGTTAGCCTCCGCATAGGGAATATCCCCGAAATAATCCACCAGCGTCAGCATCGTATACGCTTTCAACACCTGGCCGATGCCTGCATGCGTGTACTCGCCTTTCTCCTCCGCAATGGGGATCATCGTGTTCGCCGTCTTGAATACATCGAGATAGGCCTTGTTCCAGATATCGTCAAAGCTGGAAGGAGTATATGCATTGTAATAGGTAGGGCCGTACATGATCTGCATACGGGTCAGCTGATCGCCAAAATCGCTGGCGTCCTGGTAAAAATTCTTGAACTGCAGCTGAAGGTTGTTTAGATACAGATCAGGGTCCGCTGCATCGGGACTGGCCACGCTGGGATTGTTCAGCAGCGGGCTCAGCTGTTTGTTACAGGAGGCCGCAACAGTGAGGGCCACCGCAAATACAAATACTATTCTTAATGACTTCATAATAAATTCTTTTTTGGATTAGAACGTTAATCTAAGCGTAGCGCCCATGCGACGGGATGAGGGACCCGAGAAAAGATCCAGGCCCTTTGCATTGCCTACCCCAAGGCTGTTGGCCTCCGGATCATAATTCGTATGCTTCGGAACATTCGGAGCGAGGTACCAGAGGTTGGTCCCGGAGAAGTTCAGCGAGGCAGATCCGAAAGGCGTCTTCGCTAACATTTTCGCCGGCAGCTGGAAGGCCAGCGACAGCTCGCGCAGCCGGATCACCGAAGCGTCCCATACCGTGACGGAGGCCGGACCGAAACCATATGCATTGAAGTAGATATTGTCCACGCTCTGCTGTATGTCGTTCGGTGTGCCATCCTGTTTCACCGTATTGGGAATGACAAAAGGCAACGTTCTGTCAAAGTCGGTATCCTTCGTTACGCCACGGGATAACATGGTCCGGATGGTATTGGACCATATGGAACCCCCACGCACGTAATCCCACTGCATGTGAAGGGATATCCACTTATAGCTCAGATTGGTAATACCGGAAAGATTGTATTTGGCGTTCGGGTCGCCGATGATGGTGATGTCGGAGGAGCCCAGGAAGTAGCCATTGGCATCCACGATACCCTTACCCGACTTGGGGTCCACCTGCACATAACTGCCCTGCAGCACGCCCAGGGGATGGCCATTCAGCGCATAGGTACCGGGACCGCCGGCATATCCGCCCATCTCGATCTGCTTGATGTCGGCAGGCATATCATGCACCTTACTGCGGTTCAGGGTAAAGTTGCCCATGATGTCCCAATGCCAGTCCTTGCTGCGGACAATGGTATAGCCCAGCTGGATCTCCAGGCCCTTGTTGTCCACTGCGCCCGCATTGATCTCGATACCATTATAACCCGTGCTGGCATCCATCTGCCTGTTCAGCAGCTGATCCTTGGCCGTGCGGAAATAGGCCGTAGCGTCCAATGTGATACGGCTTTCGAAAAAGGTGCCTTCGATACCAGCTTCTACTTCACGTATCAGTTCCGGCTTCAGGTTCGGGTTCGGCAGGAAGTCGGGAATGGCTCCTGTATTGATAACCTTGCCTGTCTTGTCGATAAAGGCATTGGTAGTCTGCGCGAAATAGGCCCGCGTATTATACGGCGTCGGGAAATGCGCGCTGGTAGCATAGCCGGCACGCAGCTTCAGGAAGTTGATCGCCTTGCTGTCCTGCAGGAACTCAAATGCCTGCGATGGGATGAAGGAAGCGCTGAAGCTGGGATATGTCTTGGTCCGGTTGTTGGGCTCCAGCGTGGAAACCCAGTCATGCCGGCCGCTGACGTTCAGGTACAGCATCTCCTTATACCCCAGGCCGGCCTGGGCATAGATGCCTTCCCGGATCTCTTCCGACTTGAAGTCGAGGTCATTGCCACCTTCATCATTCACATCGTGGCTGGTGAAATTGCTATGATCGAAAAGACCGAATACCAGCTGGCCGTTGCTCAGCATGCCATTCTGATTGTAATAATCATGACGGAGGTCACCGCCGGCCTCGATGTTCAGGGTGAGGTCATTGTTCAGGTTCTTCGAATAGGAGGCGCTGAGCGTATGGTTCAAAATAATGTTTTGAATATTGGTGGTGCGGTAAGTGCCCGTCTGGTAGGCAGCGCTACCCTGCTTGCCGCCCTTGTTCACCGTCAGGCTTTGATACTCGGAATAGATATCCGAACCAAATCGGTAGTTCAAAGTGAGACCCGGCAACAGCTCATATTTGAGCCCCATCGTCCCGTAGGTGCGATACACCTTGTCGTGCGACAGGTTGTTGTTGGCCGTCCAGCGGGGATTTTCAATGTCATTACCGCCGCGGTAATAAATGCTGGAACCATCTACGGGATTCTGAAAGGGCAGCCCCATCAGGTTGATGCTGGTAGGCGTAAAGAGCAAATCCCCGAAGACGGAAGCAACGTCCGCACTACCGCCGCCGCCGTTGGCGCCTACAGTAGGCGTTTGCATATCCGTGATCGAGAAGTTCAAGACAGCATTGGCCGTAAACTTATTGGCCAGCTTGGCCGTTCCACCCAGGCCGAAGTTATTCTTATACACCCGGTTGTTGGGCGTAAACCCTTCGTCGTCCATATAGCTGTAGTTGGCATTGAAGGTCGTACTCTGACCCGAACCCGCTACGTTGATGGATGACGTGCTGACCTTGCCCGTTCTGAAGAATTTGGGCACGCTGTTGTAATACTGATAGGCCTGTTGTTTTCCGGAACCATACAGGTCGGGATAAGCAGCGGCCAGGGATGGCGAATAACTCACCATCATGGGAGGATTGGTGAATTCAGCACCCCAGTTACTGAAGGCGGCGGAAGGAGCGAGGTCGAAACCACCGCCATAACGATGCGTGTAGTCCGGAAGGTTCGCCACCTGGTTGATAAAGAATGACTGCGTTCCCGTGATCTCCGTCTTCCTGGCTGGCCTGTGACCCGATCCGTTCTTCGTGGTGATCACGATGACGCCGTTCCTGCCCGCCTCCCCATACAATACCGAAGCAGCCAAACCCTTCAGGATATTGTCGCTTTCAATGTTGTTGGGGTCCAGGTCGAGAAATCGGCTGGAAGTTGAAATACCTCCCCCATACTGGAAGTTGGCATTTACATTGGTGCCGCCGTCGAAAGGAACACCATCCACGACGAACAGCGGAGTGGCCGCGCCACCCGTAATAGTGCTGATACCGCGGATGCTGATGTTGGTGCCGCTGCCGGAGATACCCGACGACGCCAGCACATTCACACCCGGCGCCTTGCCATTCAGCAGACGCGCAATGTCTTCCTCCGGCCTTTGCTCGAGATCCTTGGCCTTGACCGAAGATACCGCATAACCCAGGGCCTTCTTTTGCTTCTCACGACCCAGCGCCGTCACAACCACTTCGCTCAGCGCAGTGTTGGCGGATCTTAACGAAAGCGTAAGGTTGGTGCGCCCGCCCACGGCGATCTCGGTGGCCTCGAAACCGATGCCGGTGACGATTAGTACGGCATTAGGGCTCACCTTGATCTTGAAGATCCCGTTAGCGTCCGCACTCGTTCCAGCGCGAACTCCTTTTACTCTTACCGATGCATTGGGGATGGGAGACCCGGAGGGGTCGGTGACTTTTCCAGTCACTTCTGTCGTTTGGGCGCGTAACCCATTACAAATGAGCAGTAGGATGCCCATTAGCAAACAGTGAAGTTTTCTCATGTATAGTAGTTGTTTACGAAAAAAATATATAAACTAAAACGTCGATATACTAATCTTCGAAAAAGGAACCAAAATTTGACGAGTGGGTAACATTACTGGCTGGACGGTTCTATAAGCTGTCGATCTATTTCTCCCTAACCAATAAACTGTCAGTTTTGGACAATCAAAGTACGAACTTTTTAATTACGTTTTAATTTTCTTTAACATTTTTTTTTAAAATCTTTTTAACATGCCGGCGACAATATATTATTATGAGGCAGGCGCCGGCCTCTCCCTTTCTCGCTCCCGCACCCTCCGTCTTATACAGCGTGGAAGACGCCCCGCCATTCGGCCATAGGTCACTTTCGGTATAGAAGCCGTCCCCGTCGCCGGCTCCGACATAGACAATCAAAGGACTTACCACCGTACCACCACCAGGATACGTCTGGCTGAAATTGATCTGGCCCGAATAGGCCGTCACCCGGAAATTGTTAAACCTCAGCTGAACCTGGTTAAGTTAGAGGATCCACATCCGCCGTGATCGTACCCCCAGCCATCACCCACACCCGGATGCTTCCGGGTCGAAATGGATGTACTTCGGG
>DASZWE010000262.1:0-9261 GCA_035546735.1 Puia sp. | reverse complement strand
AATGAGCGGGGCTCTCGAAGCCGCATTCAAAGGCCGTCTCGGCCACCGTCTTGTTCTGATTGCTCAGCAAATGCAGGGCGCGGTGCAATCTTTTTTCCAGCAACCATTTTCCCGGCGTGCTTTGGAAAAGTTTTTCGAAATCGCGTTTAAAGGCGGACAGGCTCCTGTTGCTAAGCTCGGCATACACTTCCAGCTTCAGGTTGTAGCAGTAATTATCTTCCATCACTCTTTTCAACAAGGCTGCCTGCGGCTCATGTAATATAGAGCAGAAATAAGATAAGAGGTCCCTGTTGGCGGCATTGTCCGCGATGTTCAGGATAAGCTCTTTGAATTTCAGTTCCAGCAGCGAGGGGTCCGGGTCGTGCGTCTCTGTAAAATAGGAAGACATCGAAAGAAAGAACCCTTTCAGGGTTTCGCTTGATTCGATCATCATCAGTGGCTCGAAGTGCTGCTCGTATTTTTCGAGTGGCTTTGTTCTTGTATGGAGGGTGTCGCAGATAAATTCATCCGGTATAAAGAACAGCATTACGCAAAAGCCCGTGTCCATAAATTGTTCCAGGATAAATCCTCCTTTTCTTACAAAGACACAGCTGTCTTTTCGGATATCATATATTCCTTTTGACGTATGCCATACTTTTCTGCCATCTATTGTGTAAAACAAGCAGTTGTATTGTGTCCATAAACCCGAGAACCTGCTTTTCATCAAACGCGCCTCCATCGGGCAGCTAAAGGCGGTGATCAATGATTTGCCGCAGTTGAACTGCCTGTAGTACTGTGGATGCTGTAATACGCTTTCCAAAAAATTATGCATACAGATTAAAATTAGGAAATTTACGAAGACCAGCGGCTGACCTTTTAAGTCATATGATTGGACTTGCAGGGCAATGGGGGGATGCTGACAAGGGTTAATATTGCATTTCAATTGTTTATCAATAAAAATAAGAGCAAAATGAATCCGAACAAAGCATTATGGGAGAAGGGCGATTTTACAAAGATCGCCGACAGTATGCGTGACAGCAGCGCTGCGCTGGTCGCTCAATTAGGTATTACCAAAGGAATGAAAGTACTGGATCTTGGTTGTGGAGATGGAGATACGGCCATACCCGAGGCGAAGCTTGGAGCGGAGGTCCTGGGTGTAGATATAGCCAGCAATCTTCTCGCGGCGGCGAAGAAGCGAGCGGAGGCGGAGGGGCTTACGAACATCTCGTTCCAGGAGGGGGACGCCAGTAATCTGCAGGAGCTGGCCGATGGTAGCTTTGACCTCACCGTTAGTATATTCGGGGCTATGTTCGCGCCAAGGCCAATGGATGTGGCAAAGGAAATGGTCCGTGTGACCCGTGCTGGCGGCAGGGTCGTGATGGGGAACTGGATACCGGGTGATCCGACCATGGTGGCGCAGCTATTGAAGATCAGCACCGCTTATACTCCGCCACCGCCGGAAGGTTTTATCAGTCCTATGTTGTGGGGGGTAGAAAGTCATGTGATCGAGCGTTTCACCCATGCCGGAGTGGCGAAGGAAGACATATCTTTTCTGAAGGATACCTTTACTTTTAAGATGGACTGCACGCCGGCTGAATATGTCGACCTGTTCCGGAAATATTATGGCCCTACCATGAATGCATTCGAGGCTGCCGGGAAGAATGGTAAAGCCGCCGACCTGCAGCGCGAGCTGGAGGAGCTGTTCAGGAAAGAGAACAGGAGCAGTTCCGGGACATTGATATCAGTGAATTTTTTGAGGGTGACTGTTACGAAGAGATAAGAAAGACCCCGGGTGACCGGGTTGTCCGGATGCGGAAACGTTTCCGTAGAAAATATTCCACGAGTTGTCCGAGAGCAATAAATTTAACCCTATGAAGGTTGTTTTGCTCTTATTGTTATCACTCCGGGTGGTCTCATCACCGGCTGAGCCATTAAATGATATTCGTGTAAAAGTGGATGCGGCCACCGGTGACTTCGCCGTAATATCCGCGGCATTAGGGTGGACATTTGCAGGGAGTATAGGACAGGCTGTGCGGGGGCTAAGGACGGTGCAGGGCAAAGATGCGATTGGAGTGTTCAAGGTGACTTCTTTCACCTGGAAGAGTGACAACACCTACATCGGAACGATCCGATGGTATGCGCAACGGCCTGTCGTAGTATTCTCTCTTTCCGTACCGGAAGGTTCGCAACATGGGATCGTGACATTTCCTGTGTTCAAAGCGCCTCCCCAGTTGCCATATAAGTTCAGCTATCACAACCGGATCTTCCCCTTGCCGCAGTTTTTCCTGGAACAGACTTCCACACCCTGGATGCTTTTCAACGATAGTGCGGATGCCTGTGTTATCTCACCCGCCTCAGATTTTATCGTATCGCTTATGACCCGGGATTCCACTACAGCAACAGGGGCCATAGGGAGTGGGCTAAATCCGGAAGTACAGGTATTGCCCCGTGATTTTACGCATTCGACGATCCTGGTCCTGGGCAAAGGCATCCGGAAGACATGGGATGAGTGGGGGGATGCCCTGCGTGCTCTTTATAAAAGGGAACGTCCCGCTAATGATTGCGATGCGCTGTTGAAATATTTTGGATACTGGACGGATAATGGAGGCGATTATTATTATAATTATGACACGACAAAAGGATTGGCAGGTACGCTGCTGGCGGTGAAAGATCATTACCGGGAGAAGGGAATTCCGCTGGGATATATGCAATTGGACAGCTGGTGGTACGAAAAATCTAATTTTGGGATGGACAGACGACGCGGCGCACCCAGGAAGAACCCCTCGCTCCCAGCCGGCGCATGGAACCTGTCAGGAGGGCTGATGGAATATAAGGCCGATCCTTTCCTGTTTCCCGAGGGCCTGGCGACTTTTCAGAAAAAGCTGGGAGTGCCACTGGTAACACACAACCGTTGGATGGACCCTAACAGCGACTATCATAAGACATTTAAGATATCCGGGTTTGCGCCCATAGACCCCGCATACTGGGAGCACATCATGGCATATCTCAAGCGATCCGGCGTAACCAACTACGAGCAGGACTGGATGAATTATATGTATACCAGGAATCCGGATATGATCTCGGATATAACTATCGGCAATGCTTTTACGGATGGGATGGCGCGGGCAGCCCGAAAGAATGGGATCAACCTGCAATACTGCATGGCGTTGCCAAGGTACTTTATGCAGGGTGTGAAGTACAATAATCTAACCACCGCGAGAGTCAGCGGCGACAGATTCCTGCGGAAAAGGTGGGTTCCTTTTATCTTCACCTCCCAGCTGGCCTATGAGATGGGCATCTGGCCCTGGAGTGATGTATTCAAAAGCCATGAGATCGACAATATGATCGTGTCGGTGCTATCGGCTGGCGCGGTGGGGACGGGTGATGCCATAGGTAAGGAAGATAAGGCTAACATACTGATGGCCTGTCGTAATGACGGCGTACTTGTAAAGCCGGATGTTCCTCTCCTGCCCATGGACGAGGATTATCTGCAGATAGCCCGTGGACAAAAGAGGCCGGTGCTGGCCTGTACTCATACGCAACATGGGAGTATCACCACGGGGTATGTACTTGCATTCATGGATATCGCTGACACTACCAAGGGCGTCGCTACCATTGCCGCCGATGCGGCGGATGCTGCTTCGGTCGACGCCGCCCCTGTCAACGATGGAAAAGATCCTGTTCTGTTGCGTCGATTCAGCTTCCGGCCAGGCGAGATAGTGGCGGCGGATAAAGTGATAGTATACGATCCGCGGCGAAATACCTTGCGGCTGCTGGCGGGTGGAGGAACGTTCTATGATGAACTACCCGAAGACCAATATGCTTATTATATAATAGCGCCTGTGACCCGTGCGGGGATCGCCTTTTTGGGCGATACGGGAAAAATTGCAGCGACGGGCAAAAAGCGGATAGCCGGGCTGGAAGCTTTCGGAAAAACCCTGCGCGTGACGGTATTATTTGCCAAAGGTGAATCTTCTGTAACATTACGCGGATATTCAGAACATGCTGTGTCGGCAGACAAGGGAAGGGTAATCCCGGATGCGTCGACACATCTTTTCACATTATCCTTGTCTGCACCAGCGGAGGGGAATAGTGTAACAGTGAATCTCAGATAAGCCCTGTTGTCATACCTTTTACGAAGAGTCCCGAGGCATTCGCTTCGGGACTCTTTTTTTAACCGTTGGTGGGACAAACTACTCCGTTAGGCACATCAGATACAACGCAGGGAGGTTGGTTGGTCAGCGAGAGGGAACTATCGGGTAACTTTCACCGCAATTAACCAAAATGAGAAAGCAAATGAGAAAGCTATTTCTATTAGCTGTATCGTGCCTTTTATTCATGCTGTCGACAAAGGCGCAGGTGCAGGAAATGACCGGGAAGATCGTTGATTCTACAGGCAATCCCATTGCGGGAGCTTCGATACGGGCAAAGGGAGTAAGATCGGGATATAGTGCGGGGTCGGACGGCAGCTTCCGCATTCCTGTACCCAAGAGCGGTGTATTGGTGATCAGTGCCATAGGGTATGGTACACAAGAGATAAGGACCAACGGGAACGGCCATCTGACCATCGCGTTGTCCGGCATCAGCCGGGTGATGAATGAAGTGGTAGTGACTGCCATTGGGATCAGCCGGGAGAAACGCGAGCTGGGATCAGCGACACAGACGATCAATGCGGATCAGCTCAATAAGACGGGCAGCGGGAATGCGCTTAGCGAATTGAACGGGAAGGCCAGCGGTCTAACGGTCATCAACAGCTCGGGTGATCCCGGAGCCGGCACCTATGTCCGTCTGCGTGGCATAACTTCCATCACCGGTAACAACCAGCCGCTGATGGTCGTCGATGGCGTGCCGATCGATAACTCCATCAACAACTATGACCCTACTTCCAGCGGGGCGCAAGCCAGCGGACCGGCGGGAAATCTCCTGGGAGGCGCACAACCTACGAACAGGGGTGTGGACCTGAACCCGAATGATATCGAGTCCGTCACGCTGCTGAAAGGACCGGCGGCCACCGCCTTATACGGTATACAAGCGGCCAGCGGCGCCGTCATCATTACTACCAAGAAAGGAAGCGCCGGGCAGGGACCATCGCTGAGCTTCAATTCCTCCCTTACTGTCGATAGGGTCAGTCAGCTGCCTGACCGGCAGGGTATCTATTCCCAGGGTAGTGACGGGTTATATGCGGGCCCGGCTGCCAATGGTTCGGCAAAGCGTCTCTCCTGGGGGGCGCGGATCGATACGTTGTATTTCGACGGCGTTGCCAATGATTATGACCGTAACGGCGCCATCGTAGGCGCCTCCAATCCGAATCGCAGGACGAAGGCAAGGGTCTATGATCCGTATGATTTTTTTCAGACCGGATTGACCTACAACAATAACATAGCCTTGTCGGGTGGTGGCGGCAGATCCGCCTACCGGATGTCGCTGGGCAATCTGCATCAGACGGGTATCATTCCACATACCAAATATGATAAAACCACCTTCAGCGTCAATGGGCAGACGGCTCTTTCGGACCGTTTCAGCTTATCGGGCGCCGTCAATTTTATCCGGAGCGCCAATGACAAAGCCCAGCAGGGGTCCAATACATCCGGCGTAATGCTGGGATTGCTCCGCACGCCACCCACCTTCGACAACTCCAATGGCCTTCAGCATGCGGCCGACAATGCTGCATCCTATCTGCTGCCCGACGGTGTGACGCAACGCGACTATCGTGGCGGGCCCGGATATGACAATCCTTACTGGACGGTGAACAGGGACATTTTTCACGACGACCTGATCCGCACCTATGGCTATGCCCAGGCTAATTACCAGGTCTCCAGCTGGATGACATTGTCCTATAAGCTGGGAGGAGACGTCTATTCGCAAAATGACAAGAACGCCTATGACATTGGCTCCAACGCCTTTCCGGCCGGAGCAGTGCATCTGTCGAACTATCTCATACAGCAGTACAATTCCGACGTCACCGTCAGCATGAAGCATACATTCTCGGATGTGTTGACGGGCAGCCTGCTGCTGGGGCAGAACTATTTCGCCTTTAACAACCACAGCAAGCTGTCGCATGGCAGCGGTCTGGTGCTACCGGATTTTCTGGATATGGCCAATGCCACCTCCTATACCACGCAGGAACTGGATGCACGCAAACGGACCTCGGCCTGGTATGGAGAAGCGCACCTGACTTACCAGGATATGTTATTCCTGACTTTGACCGGTCGCCGTGAAACGTCTTCTACGCTACCGGCCAGGAATAACAGCTTTTTTTATCCGTCTGTGAGTCTGGCCTGGGAATTTTATAAATCGACGGGCGGCTCTGAAAAGGCCCTCAGCTATGGGAAGTTGCGGGCATCGTTCGCCCAGGTAGGGAAGGATGCACCGACCCAGGGTTTGAATACTTATTTTATTCCTGCCACTATCGCTGATGGGTTTACTCCTGGTCTTGTATTCCCGATAGGAGGAAATGCGGGATATCAGCTGGGTTCGTCGATAGCCGTCATTGGCAATCCCGACCTCAAGGCGGAAAAAACCAATTCCTATGAGCTGGGCGCGGATCTGGGTTTTCTGAAGGGCCGGGTATCGTTGAATGCGACGGCATATTATTCGCGGTCTTCGGATGTGATCCTCACTGTTCCGATAGCGTATACCACTGGCTTTGCCGCCGAGCTGTTAAACGCGGCCGTTATTACCAACAAGGGATTGGAGCTGACATTGAATACGACCCCTGTCCGTTCGAAGGACTGGCGCTGGGATGTGAATTTCAACTGGGCGCGTAACGTCAACCTGGTGAAATCGCTGGCAACCGGTGTAGATAAGGTATTTATCGCCGGATTCAATAATGGTGAGGTGGATGCAGTGGCAGGGCAGCCTTTCGGAGTTATCTTCGGAAGCAGCTATGTGCGCTCGAATCCTTCCGACAGGAACAGCCCGTTGCTGATCAACGATGATCCTACCGATCCTGGCTATGGCATGCCGATCGTCAGCCAACAAAATGCGGCGCTGGCGAAGATCGACCCGGACTGGACGGGCTCGGTCGTCACCAATGTGACCTACAGGAATTTCAGCTTTGGATTGCAGGTGGATGTTCGTCATGGCGGGCATATCTGGAATGGAACCAGGGGCGCCATGGATTATTTTGGAACGGCCGGGGAGACGGCCAATCGGGGGAAAGCCACGACCTTCAAAGGCCTGGCAGGTCATCTTGACGCCAATGGGAATGTTGTCCATTTTGAAGGGGCGGGTGAAGTGTCAAAGCCGGGCGGACAGAACCAGGTTGTTACCGCCTATAACGAGTACTACTGGCAAAACATTGGCAGCAGCTTTATCGGGCCGGCCGAACCCGGCGTCGAGGGCGATGGATTTGTCCGCGTGCGCCAGGCCAGCCTTGGCTACCAGCTATCCGCCGCGGCTTTGAAGAAGCTGCATCTGAAGGCAGTATCCTTTACCGCCTTTACCAACAACCCGCTGTTGTGGACGAAATACAAGGGTGTGGATCCCGAGACCAGTCTGGCGGGCCCGGCCAACGGGCAGGGGTTGGATTATTTCAATAACCCGGGCACAAAGAGCTATGGCATCCGGCTGAACCTGGGACTATAATTTTTATAACATTTATCGCAACAATAATGAGAACCCGACATATACTGGCCTGTATGGCCCTTGTGAGCTTGCTGGGCAGCGTTGCCTGTAAGAAATCTTTTTATACCGGTGTAAATGTGAATCCAAATGTACCCACGTCTGAAAGTATCACTCCGACGGTGCTGCTACCACCCATCGAGGCGGCGCTGGGTTATCTGCAGGGGGGCGACATGTCCCGATTCACCAGTCTGAACATGCAGCAGGTCAAAGGGGACCTCCGTCAGGCGCAAGCGTACTATACCTATACGTATACGTCACAGGACTTCGACAATCTCTGGGGGAATATCTATGCGGATGTACTGGAGAATGACAGAGTGCTGATGCAGCAGGCCGATGCAAGGGGATTCAATGCATACGGTGGAGTAGCCCGTATCCTGCTGGCCTATACGCTGCAGCTGACCGTGGACTGCTGGGGGGCTATTCCTTATTCGAAAGCCTTACAGGGAGCTACCAATCTCAAGCCAACATTCGATGCCGACAAAGATCTGTATGACAGCGTCGCCAACCTGGTGGACGCGGGTATTGCCAAGCTGAGCGATGCGAATCCGGGCGCATTGAAGCCCGACGTGGAGGATGTACTATATCAGGGCGATGCTTCGAAATGGATCAAGTTTGGCCATGCCATCAAGGCGCGGCTGTATATCCACCAGGCCAAGGGGGACGCTGCGATGGCGGCTCACGCGCTGACCGAGCTGGCTCAATCTTTTGCATCCAATGCCGACAATGCGCGGTATGTCTTTGGGAATACCGAGACCTCGGCCGGTCCCTGGTATCAGTACAACGAGCAACGGGGCGATATCGGTTTCTCGGATGGAAAGGCGGCGAGCATGATGGCCGCTCTCGCTGATCCCCGTCTGCCGATCCTTGTCGATACGGTGGGGGCGCATGGAGGTGACGGGTTGCTGTTCTATGGCGTCCTCGACGCCCCCGTGGAGTTCATCACATTTGATGAGCAGCTGTTTGCCAGTGCGGAAATGGTGTTGCGTAACGGTGGCACTGTTGCGGCAGCGGAGGTGTTTTACCAGGCGGGGATTAGGGCGAACATGACGAAGCTGGGTGTCAGGGATGCGGATATTACGACGTATGTGGCCAATAACGGGACATTACCTGTGGGCGTCGATGCGGCGATCACCCAGATCGCGACACAAGAGTATCTGGCATTGTACCTGAATCCGGAGGCATGGACCCTGTGGAGGCGGACGAATGCGCCCGCCCTCACGCCGATAGCCGGTCAGGCGGTGCCGCGGAGATTCCTGTATCCGCAGACCGAATATTCTTATAACAAGACGAATGTGCCGGGTTCGGTGACCCTGGTCAGTCCGAAGATCTTTTGGGATAAATGATGTCCGGGTCAGGGCTTCCAGCTCATTGTGGCGGGGAGGCAGATTGTTGATATCATATTAGTTCTTGTTAAAAATCGTTAGCCGGGGATCCACTTTGCGGGATACTTTTGAAAAAAAGTATTTATGGCTATCGAATGGAAGGGTGTGTTACCCGCGGTAACGACAAATTTCACTGCGGATGATGAGCTGGACCTGCCGATGTTCATCCGAAATCTTTTATTCCAGGTGGAAGCGGGAGTGGATGGAATTGTCATTGGTGGCTCGCTGGGCGAGGCCAGTACGCTGACCCCGGAGGAAAAGGAGAAACTGGTCC
>DASZWE010000261.1:0-5967 GCA_035546735.1 Puia sp. | reverse complement strand
TCAAAGACGAATGCATAGCCGTTGTCCCGGGAGACGGCCTGTATGGCATCTTCCGCCCGCTTCTGAATGGGTTCGAGCAGAGCGGCTCTTTTCTGGTTGAGCAGTACACCGGCCTGCTGATCGAACCCCTGTATTTTGGCTATGAGCTCGGAGAGGCTTTGCTTTTTCAGGTCGAGCTGGGGTTTGGTTAATTTGGCAGTATCCGGGCCCGTGAGCCTGGAGAGTTGGTCGTTGTATTCTGTTTTTAACGCATCGAATTGCTGTTCGAGCGTCACCTTGTATGCTTCCAGCAGCGTGTCGGCCTTTTTGAATTCGGGCATGGCGATGAGCAGTTCGTTGAAGCTGATGCAGCCCAGCCTGGGGGAAGCAGGATTTTGGGCGGTGGTGTGGAGGCCTGCTGTCAGCAGGCTCCCGATAAGGATGAGGGAAAGGATGGTCTTTTGCATGGTGGAGATTTGAATGAATATACGAATCGGTTCGTAAAGTGCCGATGGGGGTTAAGGGTTTTAACATTTATTTGAGTTGGTCTAAGGGGAGATGAGGGTCGGCGACAGGGCCATGAATTTTGTCGCAAATTGCCAGGATATTGGCGCGTTTGCCACCCCTATCGGAACTGCGATGTAATTATCTTTGAGACCCCTGACTGTAGCTACCAACGAGAAAAACTGCGAACATGGTCATTCCCAATCAAAAAAAGCTCTTCTCCATTCCGGAGGGAGTGACATATATGAATTGTGCAAATATGGCTCCTTTTCTACGTACGGTGGAGGAGGCGGGTATTCGCGCCATCGAGCAGCGGCGACATCCCTGGACGATCCAGGCGGATCAGTGGTTTGAGCCGGCGGAAGAGCTGCGCGGCCTTTTTGCGCGGCTCATTGGGGCGGATCGGGATGATGTGGCGCTTATCCCTTCCGCAAGTTACGGGTTGGCGATCGCCCAGCGGAATATGAACTTGCGGCCTGGCCAGACCATTGTAATGCTGGATCAGCAATATCCTTCCAATGTCTATGCCTGGCAGGAGCTGGCGATTACATCGGGGGCCGTGATCGACACAGTGAAAAGAGCGGAGGGTGAGTCGTGGGCGGATGCCATCCTTAGGACCGTGGATCATCGTACGGGACTGGTGGCCATACCGAACTGTCATTGGACGGATGGGAGCTTTGTCGACCTGGAGCTGGTGAGCAGGAAGGTGAGGGAGGTGGGGGCAAAGCTGGTCATCGATGCGAGTCAGTCGCTGGGGGCCTATCCCCTGGATGTGCGAAAGATACAGCCGGACTTTGTGGTGGCGGTGGGGTATAAATGGCTGCTGGGGCCTTACAACCTGGGGTATCTGTATGCGGCGCCCGCTTATCAGGCGGACGGGAGTCCTATCGAGTGGTCCTGGATGGTCAAGGCGGGTAGCGATGATTTTACCCGGCTGGTGGATTATACGGAGGCGTATAAGCCGGGCGCGCGGAGATTTGATGCGGGGGAGTTTGCCAGCTTTATCCACATTCCCATGGCAAAGGCGGCGCTGGAACAGATACTCGCGTGGGGGGTAGAGAATATACAGGAGTCATTGTCAGTGCTGACGGGGGCTATCGTGGAGCGGGCCCGGGAGGTGGGACTGGAGACGTCGGGGGAGAGCGTGGGGCATATGGTGGGGATCCGGGTAGGGGCGGAGAGGATAGCGGCGCTGCAGAAGAAATTAGCTGAAAACAAGATATATATCAGCTTCAGGGGGAGTAATATGCGGATTGCACCGCATTTGTATAATGACATGGGGGATGTGGAGAGATTGCTGGAGGCTATCCGACGCCCAAATTAAAATTTTGATTTTTTGTCCTATTCCGGGTGATCTGATAGTCATTAGGAGTACTGAATTGTTAACACGGCGGTCTGCGGGGCGCTGTTAAAACGTGAAAATATGGAAGCTTTACTGTACAATCGGGAAGTGCTGCCTTCGCCTCTTACCAGGGGGGAGCGGGAATTTGCGTGTGAATACCTGACGTTTACGAAGCAATTGTTGCTGGACAGTATAGCGGGTCTTAGCAGGTCTGCGATGGAGGCCCGGACGGAACGGGATCGATGGAGCATGGCCGGGAATATCGAGCATCTGGCGCTGGCGGGTGATATCACCTGGAAGATACTGCATGAGCAGCTGGCGAAGCGTCCGACGCCCGAGAGAAGGGAGCTGATAAGAGTAAGCATCAAACGGATCATTTGTATGATGTCGGACCGCAGTAAGAAACTGAGCTCTTTGTCGGGGTTGCTGCCCGGGGGGAGATTTGCCGATACGGAAGGGGCGCTGGCCCATTTTGTCGAACAGCGGGACCGCCTTATCCATTATGTGCGTCATACGGAAGATGGGTTGAAGGACCGGCATGCATTCCATCCTTTCGTAGGGACGGTGAATCTTTACCAGTTCCTTTTGCTGGAAGGGGCGCATACGGCGAGGCATGTGCTGCAGATAGAGGAGATAAAGAGTGAGTTTGGGTGCTGATCTCTTTTTTCCAAATGTCTTCGTGCGTCCGATCTGAAGACAGTTTCTCCACGACATTCCATGCTTGTCCTAACGTGCTGTTACACCATCTATAGACATTCGTATATCGCGCGAGGTGGTGGCGGGATCGCCATAGGAACCTACATATATGGTAACCTTTCCGCCGGTCAGCAGGAGAGCGGCAAAAGCATGTCCAAGCTCATGAAACAGGACGGTGAATATCCTTACGATAATAGCAAGGACCAGGAGGGTGATCAGGGTGCCTAGTACAACAAGCGAGATCATTGAATGGTATTCTTCCTTTTGGAAGTTTTAACGTTTGGGGTCTTTTGTAATCGGTATTTTTATAACGTCAAAAACAGCCGTTAAATTATGAAAAATCTGAGAGTTGCCACCGCTCAATTCGAGAGCCGCAGTGGGGACAAGGAATATAATTTAGGCATTATTGCCGGACTGGCGGCAAAGGCGGCGGAAGCGGGGGCGGATGTCATCGCCACGCATGAATGCAGTATTACGGGGTATAGTCATGCACGCCGATTGAGCCGGGAGGGGCTTTGGGAGCTGGCAGAGCCTGTTCCGGACGGCCCCAGTGTTCAGCGGCTGATCGAAATTGCCCGTGCGTCGGATATAGTGGTGCTGGCAGGACTATTTGAGCAGGGCGCCGATGGGAAGATCTATAAGCCCTATGTATGCGTGGATAAGCATGGGCTGGTAGCCAGCTTCCGGAAGCTACATCCCTTTATCAATCCGCATATTACACCAGGCAATGAATATGTGGTCTTCGATCTGCTGGGATGGAAGTGCGGGATCCTTATCTGCTACGACAACAATATCATCGAGAATGTGCGGGCGACGGCCTTGCTGGGTGCGGATATTATTTTTATGCCGCATGTCACCATGTGTACGCCTTCTACGCGGCCGGGCGCGGGTTTTGTGGATCCTGTTTTGTGGGACAACCGGGAGTCGGATCCGACCACGCTGCGGATGGAATTCGACGGAATGAAGGGACGGGCCTGGCTGATGAAATGGTTGCCGGCCAGGGCATATGACAATGCTATTTATGCGGTGTTCTCCAATCCCATCGGCATGGATGATGACCAGCTGAAGAATGGATGTTCCATGGTCGTAGACCCTTACGGGGATGTCATTGCGGAGTGCCGGGCACTGGGGAATGATTTTGTCGTTGCCACGCTGACGCCGGACAAGCTGAAGAGGGCGGGTGGTCACCGGTACCGGATGGCGCGCAGACCGGAGCTGTACGGGGATATTATTGCAAGTCCCCATGCCAGTGAGCAGAAGGTGGTGTGGATGCAGGCGGGGGCCTGATGGCGGTGGCAGGGGGCCAATGCGGGGCGTCGGAAATTTTCGTACATTACGGTAAATAAACCTTACCTAGTTATGATCAAGACAGACGACGTGTTGCTTGAAGCCGATCAATTATTCAGGGACAGCAGGTACCAGGAAATGATCGATCTGCTGAACCGCTCCATCCTCGAGGAAAGCACTACCCCCGAATTGTACTTTTTCCGCGGCATCGCCTGGATGCAACTCCAACGAAATGACGAAGCCATCGACGATCTGACCAAGGCCATCGACTTGCGTCCGGACTTTTTCCGGGCCTGGCAGAACCGGGGGCTCGCCTGGTCGGGCAAGCGGAAGTACGACAAAGCCATCCGGGATCTCCATCACGCCATCGGGTTGCGACCCAATCACCCTTCTACCTATCGTCAGCTGGGCAATGCTTTGTTGCAGGTAAAAGACTATGATCAGGCTGTCGAGGTCTTTAATAAAGCCATCGAGCTGGAGCCGGAGGCGTATGACCATTACCACAACCGCGGATCGGCCTGGCGCAAGAAAGGGGAATATCAGAAGGCTATCGCCGATTATAATAGGGCCATTGCGCTACGGCCCAATCACGGAAGGACTTTCTTCGGGTTGGGCCTCATCTATGAGGCCATAAAAGAGCCTGAGCTGGCCTCCATCCATTACAAGCGCTCGTACCTTTTGGGATTTGACAAAAATCAGCTGGCGAAGATCTTTTCGGAGCAGTTTCCGGCCCCTTACCTGGTGAAGGCGATCTTTGCGGGCAATAGAGAGGGTGGTGGGGTGGAAACCAATTTTTCCGCTCTTCAGTGGCTGACGTCTGTCTGTAAGAACTGGGATGAGCTGCTGGATCGACTACGGCGGAAGGGCTATCCTGCCACCCATCCGGAAAAATATTATTCCCTGGAGGCCATCGTGCATTATTATATGGGGGACCCCATAACGGCTTACCACCTATTCGATACGCAGTTCGACGCTGACGAGCATCCATATCCTCTCAGCCTGCGGGATCAATATTACCTGGTCCTGGCCGCCATGGATTTTAAAGAGCCGGATAATGGGCTGGCTTATGCCATCGAGCAGGTGCGGGGGGGCGGGCAAGGCGGGGCCGGAGGAGGGGACAAGCGAGGCGGGGCCGGACAGCCGGGGGGCGGGGAGTCCATGGCCGGGCGCCCGGAGGACAGACCGTTGGCGGACAGGGAGTCCATGGACGGGCAAACAACAGACAGGGGGCCTATGGATGGACAAACGAGCGACAGGGAGATCACAGACGGACAAACAACAGACAGGGAGGCTATGGCCGGACAACCGATAGAGAGCTACTACGCCGGGCAGCTGCTCCTGCTGCATAACGATCTGCGGGAGGCACTGCAGCGCTTCGACGAGTGCGGGGATTTTCTGCCGGCGCTGTATGGAAAGATGACGGCCTATCAGTGGCTGGGCGATGAAGAGATGCAGTTGCAGGTGGCCCGGGAGATCGCCGCCCTGGACGGGGAGTCCTTTTTAGACGGGATCGAGCCCCTGATCATTCCCGAAGACATGTCCATTGAAGAAATGGCGGGCAAGATATTTTCCATGCTTCCCTATTATGAGCTGAGAGACGAAATAGAAAGAACCAGGGCATTGCTGGGAAGAATACCTGCCCGCGCACACCTGGAATTTCATGAGCTGGTGTCAATCAATGGTTAGCTCGTGGACGAGCCGGTCGTGTTCGTGATACCATTCGTCAGTGCGGCTGCCCTCGTCCTGCTCATAGAGGACAAAAACCTTGTGCATAGTGGACCGTACCCAGTCAAGATACAGCTCTACTTCTTCCGGCTTGTACTTAAAGTGTGTGTGAAGCATAAGCCCATAAATGCCGAAGGTGATGGCATATGGTGCGTTATCGGTGTCCTTTTCCACGGTGATCCTGGCGCCGTTGATATTTTCCATGTCGGCGATGATAGTGCCCCGTTCGGAGCCTCTTTTACCGAGGGTCGTGCCCTTGTCAAAAGGTTCCCAATCCTGTGTATAGGCTGATCCGGTGTTCCATTCCATAGATAGCTCGTCCTTGTGCTGCAAAGATACAGGAATGGCCGGAAGCCGGCTTGTAGAGGACTGTCGAGGGACCGGGCGACCGGGAAGGGGCGGGCTGAAAGGGGCGGACTGCCCGGGGGCGGACG
>DASZWE010000260.1:0-4443 GCA_035546735.1 Puia sp. | reverse complement strand
TATACCGTATCCGTCACCAAGTCGGAAGAGGAGACGGAACATCTGCTGGAATGGATCATGCTTGTCACGGCGGGTATGATACTTGTTCTGCTGGGGTTACTTTTTATGGCCAATCGGCTGCTGCTACGGCGTATCTGGCAGCCTTTTTACCAGACGCTGGATGGATTGGGAAGATTTGACCTTTCCAAAAGGGAGTCTATCGTACATACACCCACTGCCATCGAAGAGTTCCGTCATCTGCAGACGGTGGTAGAACAGATGACGGAGAAGATCCGTAAGGATTATGAGATGCTGCGGGATTTTACCGACAATGCTTCCCATGAGATGCAGACGCCGCTGGCCATTATCAATTCCAAGCTGGACCTCATGATCCAGGACCAGGAGCTTAAGGAGAAGCATCACCGGCAATTGCAGGCAATGTATGATGCCGTGGGAAGGCTGCGTCAGCTGAATCAATCCCTGTTGCTTCTTACAAAGATCGAGAACAACCAGTTCGCACAGGCGGCGCCGGTGGCGCTGGAAATACTTATTGAAAAAAAGTTAATACAACTGGAGGACCCGATAAGGGTGAAGCATCTGACCATAACGTCCGATGTTCAGTCCTGTGAGCTGCAAATGAACGCATACCTGACAGATATACTTTTAAATAATTTGTTGGGGAATGCCATCCGGCACAATTGCGACCGGGGGATACTGGATATAGTTCTCCGGCAGGAGTTCCTTCAGATAAGCAATTCGGGCGCCCCCCTTTCTTTTGATCCCGCCACCATCTTCGATAGATTTACCAAGGGCGGGCATTCCGAGGGGACGGGACTGGGGCTGGCTATTGCAAAGCAGATATGCGATAATTATGGGTTTGCCCTGACCTATTCACATAAAGAAGAGATGCATGTGCTGCGTATCCGGTTCAAACCTCCGATGGCGGAGGCCGGCCGGGCCTAACGAGTCAGCGGCCCGTTTTTCGAACATTCAGAATTTCGCCAAAATGCTGTATTAGATTTGCCTCATGAATAAATGCCTTGTTCTGTGGATGCTGCTGGCATTTACAGGCGCCGCGCGATGCCAAACCAATACCTTGGATTTCTATATCGGACAGGCTTTACACAACAGCCCGCTGCTAAAGGATTACCAAAATCAGCTTTTGTCCGGTGAATTGGACAGCGCTATTGTCCGGGCGGGCTATATGCCACAGGTGACGGGTACCAGCATCAATACCTATGCGCCCATCATCAACGGGTATGGTTATGATAATGCCATCAGCAACGGGGGGAATTTCAGCACGCTGGTAGGCGTCAATAAGACATTGATAGGTAAAAAGCACCTGGATGCGCAGTATGAGACCATCCGCCTGCAAAACCAGGGCATCGGCAATGCGGCGAAGATCTCCGGGCAGGACCTGAAGAAAAGCATCACCGCTCAATATATTACTACCTATGGCGACCAGCAGCAGCTGAATTTCCACCGGGATATATCCGGGCTGTTGCGGAGGGAAGACAGTCTTTTAAAGGACCTCACCGAAAAGAATGTATATCGCCAGACGGACTACCTGGCCTTTCTCGTGACGGTGAAACAACAAGCCCTTCAAATGCGGCAATTGGAGATACAGTTCCAAAACGATCTCAATACGTTGAACTATCTCTGCGGCATTGTAGACACCCTGACTGTTTCTCTTCAGGACCCCGGTCTCAGTCTTGAGCCTCTGCCCGACCCGGACCATTCCGCCTTCTTCCGGCAATATCATCTCGATAGTCTGAAACTGAGGAACGACCGCAGCCTCATCGACTTCAATTATCGACCCAGGGCAAATATATATGCTGATGGCGGTTATTCTTCCACACTGACCTATCAGGCATACAAGAATTTTGGGGTCAGCTTTGGCATTACCGTGACATTACCCATATACGACGGGCATCAGCGAAAGATGCAATACAGCAAGCTGGATATTGCCGAACGCACCCGGGCCGGGTATAAAGATTTTTTTACCAGCCAGTACAAACAACAGATAGCCCAGCTTTCCCAGCAATTGCAGGCTACCGAGGCGCTGATCGGGCAGATAAATGACCAGGTGAAGTATTCGGAGGCGCTGATAGATGTAAATGGGAAGCTGTTAGGTACAGGGGATGTGAAGGTGGCGGATTTTATCCTGGCGCTGAGCAATTATCTCAATGCGAAGAACCTGCTGACACAAAATAATATCACCCGTCTACAGATCATTAATCAAATCAACTATTTCAATAGATGAAGCATTGCGGCCTTTATATAGTAATTTTCCTGTTTATTTCCTGTGGCAATAAGCCGGAGCCGGCGGCTGAGCCGGAGACCGACTCGGTGGATGCCCGGACGCCCGTCACCGTGACCATGGTTGGGCATGACGTCCTCAACGACTCCATCGAGCTGAATGCCGTGTCCGCCTTTTTACAAAAGAGCTATGTAAAGGCCAATGCCAATGGCTATCTGCAGTCCTCCGATGTCTATCCCGGCAAATATGTGGAAGTAGGGCAGCCTCTTTTCAGTCTCAAGACAAAGGAGGCGCAGATCATCGGGAATTCCATACGGGTATTGGACTCCACGTTAAAGTTCACGGGTATCAACCAGATCAGGGCCCACCAGCATGGATATATCACGCAGTTGGACCATCAATCCGGGGACTATGTGCAGGATGGGGAGCAGCTGGCTGTTATCAGCGATCGCAACAGTTTTGTTTTCCTGCTGGACCTGCCTTATGAGTTGCGACCTTATGTGTTGAATAAAGGGACTGTCAGCCTGCAGCTGCCCGATGGGGAACGGCTTGCCGGTCGTATTGGCGAGGTCATGCCTACTGTCGACTCCGCCTCTCAGACGCAAAATGTAGTTATCCGTGTGTCGCCGCCACATGCCATCCCGGAAAATCTTATTGCAAAAGTTCATATCGAAAAACTGTCCCATGCCGGTGCGCAGTCCCTGCCCAAGGCGGCGGTGCTGACCAACGACACGGAAGACGAGTTCTGGGTGATGAAGCTCATCGACAGCGCCACCGCTGTGAAGGTGCCTGTGAATAAGGGCATCGAGACAAAGGATAGGGTAGAGATACTGTCTCCTGCATTTTCTCCTTCGGACCGGATCCTGGTGTCCGGAAATTATGGACTGCCCGATACGGCGAAAGTAAAAGTCACCGAATGAAAAATTTCTTTGTTTCCTATAAGAATCCGCTGACCGTCACGCTGGTAATTATCCTGCTGGGGGGACTGTTCGTATACACCAGGTTGCAAACATCCCTGTTCCCCGAGATCACCTTTCCTAAGATCAAGGTCATTGCCGATGCGGGGCTGCAGCCTGTAAACAAGATGATGGTCACCGTGACCAAGCCGCTGGAGAACGCCATCAAGCAGGTGCCCGACCTGCAATATGTTCGCAGCACCACCAGCAGGGGCAGCTGCGAGATATCCGCCTTTCTGGACTGGAATGCCAATGTCGATCTGAGCCAGCAACGCATCGAATCGAAGATCAACGAGATAAAGAGTAACCTTCCTCCGGAAACGCAGATCACCGTAGAGAAGATGAACCCTTCCATCCTGCCGGTGATGGGCTATTCCCTGGAAAGTCATAGTCTTTCCCCCATCGAGCTGAAACTGCTGGCCAATTATACGATCAAACCCTTTCTTTCCCAGGTGACAGGCGTCTCCGGGATACGTGTCATCGGCGGGAAGACAAAGGAATACTGGCTTACCCTGGACCCACAAAAAATGAGCACCCTTTCCATTACGCCGGATATGCTCAATACCACTATCAGCCAGACGGGCTTTATCAGGTCCAATGGATATTTGTCGGACTACAGGTATTTATACCTTACGGTGACGGATGCCACGGTGCACAACAAGGAGGACATCGGGAACATCGTCATCAGGAACACGGGACGCCGGGTGGTGACCCTGAAAGAGATCGCCATGGTGGATGTAAAGGAGGCGGTGGAGTATACCCGCATCAATGCCAACGGGCAGGAAGCCCTGTTGATCGCCGTGGTCAAGCAGCCCAATACGAACCTGGTGGTGCTGTCAAAGGCCATGGAGGAAAAAGTGGCTCAGCTGAAGCCGCTGCTGCCGAAAGGGGTCACCATGCAGCCTTATTACATACAGGCAAATTTTGTGAATACTTCGATCCGGAGCGTCACCGACAGTCTTTGGGTGGGGCTGGCCCTGGCCATAGTGGTAGCGATCCTTTTTCTTCGCAGCCTGAAGGCCAGTACCACGATCCTCATCACCATCCCTATCACGCTGCTGCTGACGCTGATCGTGCTATACGCCATCGGGTATACGCTGAATATCATGACCCTTGGAGCCATTGCCGCCGCCATCGGACTGATCATCGACGACGCCATCGTAGTAGTAGAGCAGATACACCGCACCCATGAAGAACATCCGGATGAACCTTCTTCCACGCTGGTGCAAAAAGCCATCCATTATCTTT
>DASZWE010000259.1:0-2637 GCA_035546735.1 Puia sp. | reverse complement strand
CGGAAGAAAAGATCAAGAAGAAGGATGATAACCTGATCCTGGAGCTGACAAAGACAAAGGATATTTTACAAACGCTGGGCCAGCAAAAGAAAGGACAGATACTGGTAGGATTTGCCCTGGAGACAACGGGAGAGAGGGCCTATGCATTGGACAAGCTGCATAAAAAGAATGCCGACCTCATCGTCCTCAATTCCCTCAATGATGCGGGCGCCGGTTTTGGATACGATACAAATAAGATCACCATTTTTGACAAGTCAGGCGGGGAGACGGTCTATGCGCAAAAGACCAAGCAACAAGTAGCCGCCGACATCGTTGATAAGGTTGTAAACATGCTGTATGCGTAAAAAATATTTTCTCTTTATTGTCGCCATGGGGATGCTGCTGTCCGGCGTGCATGCCCAGGAGCTGGACGCCAAGGTCACCGTGTTGGCCACCCGGGTGCCTTCCACGGTGGATCATAAGATATTCCAGACCCTTCAGGGGGCGATCTTCAATTTTCTGAACAACCGGAAATGGTCGAATGAGAGCTTTCAGAACAATGAAAAGATAACCTGTAATTTTTTGATAAATATCAGCTCTGCCGGGGACAACAATACTTACCAGGCCAATCTGACAGTGCAGGCGGGAAGGCCGGTGTTCAATTCGTCCTATCAAAGTCCGCTGATCAACTTCAATGACGAGTCGTTCACTTTCCGGTATGTCGAATATCAGCCGCTGGATTTTAATGAGAACAGGGTGCAGGGGTCGGAACCTTATGCGGCCAATCTGACGGCGGAGCTTGCCTATTATGTGTATATCATTTTAGGGCTGGATTTCGATAGTTTCTCGCTTCGGGGCGGGGACCCTTACTTTCAAAAGGCCCTGAACATCGTCAACAACGCTCCTGACAGCCGTGACATTTCGGGATGGAAGCCTTTCGACGGTGTTCGTAACCGGTACTGGCTGATAGAAAATCTTACCAACAGCAAGTATACGCTGATACACGATGCAATTTACAGCTACTACCGCAGCGGGCTGGATCAGATGTATGACAAGGAGTCGGAGGGCAGGACCGCTGTGTTGAATACGTTGAATATGCTGAATACGGTGAATACCGAGACGCCCAATACGATGATCATGCAATTCTTTTTCCAGGGCAAGTCGGGTGAGATATCGAAGATCTTTCAGAAATCTCCGCCGGATGAGAAGTCGCGGGCGCTGGAGCTGCTGACCAAGCTGGATATTACCAACCTCAATAAATATAAACAGGACCTGCAATGAGGGTAATAGCCGGGCTTTTATGCATTGTCCTGATAGTGGGCTGTTCGGAGAAGGATAGTATCCCGTCGGGCGTATTGGGCAAGGAGGAGATGGGGAGCATCCTTTGGGATATGATGCAGGCGGATCAATATGCATCCAGCTACCTTATAAAGGATACTGCCAAAGTGAATCTGAAGATGGAGACCCTCAAATTATATGAAGAGGTATTCCGTCTGCATAAGACGACCCGGGAGGAGTTCCGTAAGAGCTTTCAATTCTACCAGGATCATCCGGACATCACCCGGGTGCTATTCGATAGTTTAATAGCAAGGGGCAACCGGATGCGATCGGAAAGCTACACGCATTCTTCGGCGCCGGTGCCTTCCGTGCCTGCAGTAAAGCCTGCTGTGACGGGTCCGGTGGGGAAACCTCCGGGGACCCTGCCTAACAGGCCGGCGGGGGCACTATCTAACAGACCTCCGGGGGTCCAATCCAGCCAGCCGGGAGGTATTCGTTTGCCCAATGGGGTCTTATCAGTGAAGGATTCCATGAGATGGCACCGAAAGGGTATTCCATTCCTGCCGGGCCAGCATTCGGGCACGCCCGGGGCGGCGCGACCTTTCCAGGGGAAGGACACTACGAAGCATTAGGATGGTCCTTTCTAAAAAGGATATCGACAGGCATTAAGCGGGGGTATGTCCTTTCCAAAGGGAGACCTTCAGCTATTAGAAAGGAACTTCGTACTTTTAGCCAAAAGCTTGTCAGATGAAAAAAATTGTTTCCGGTGCGGATGAAGCTATTCAGGATATCAAGGATGGGGCCGTCATCATGCTGGGCGGCTTTGGCTTATGCGGGATCCCCGAGAATTGTATCGCGGCTCTTACCAGAAAGGGTATAAAAGGTCTTACCTGTATTTCCAACAATGCGGGGGTGGATGATTTTGGCCTGGGGCTTTTGCTGAAGACCCGGCAGATAAAAAAAATGATCAGCTCCTATGTAGGCGAGAATGAGGAATTCGAAAGGCAGCTGCTTCATGGGGAGCTGGAGGTGGACCTGGTGCCGCAGGGTACGCTGGCTACCCGCATTCAAATGGCGGGAATGGGCATCCCTGCTTTCTTCACACCTGCGGGTTATGGGACGGAAGTGGCCATGGGCAAGGAGGTGAGGGAGTTCGGGGGCAAGCCTTACCTGATGGAGATGGCGCTGCACGCAGACTTTGCCATTGTCAAGGCCTGGAAAGGGGATCATTTTGGAAATCTCGTCTTTCGTAAGACCACCCGCAATTTTTCTACTTCCATGGTCAAGGCGGGCAATATTACCATTGTAGAAGTGGAGGAGCTGGTGGAGCCAGGGGCTATTCGTCCCGATGAGGTGCATGTACCGGGTATTTATGTGCAC
>DASZWE010000258.1:0-7517 GCA_035546735.1 Puia sp. | reverse complement strand
CGTGATCCTGGCTTTTGCGGGATGGAATACCCTGTCCTCCCCTGCCACTTCAAATGCAGACAGTGTTTTGCCAAAGGAAGTGAGTCCATTCGGCGCATGATCAAAGTGGATAGCAATGTCTCCCTTCTCTATCTTCATGTCATGATAAACAGGACTGGCATATGGCAGCCCTGTACGACCGTAGGTACACGCCAGTGCCCAGCATGCCAGCCGGAAACTGATAACGGATTTGTCGGCAGGATGAATGCTCCGCTGTTCGCCGGCGTCCATGCTCACTACCATACCGGCATTGGGAATACGCGGTAGTGCTTTCAGCTGTGCTTCCCGCAAGGGCGCCGCCGGTCCCAATTTATCATTATAGCCATAGGGTGCTATCTGCACATAATAAAAAGGCCAGTCCCCCCTGTTCCATATCCGGCGCCATTCCTTTACCATAGTCACCAGCAGGCTGTCATATATTTCGGCGTTGGGTCTGTTCTGCTCGCCCTGGTACCAGATGACGCCTTTAATACCGTAGCCTGCCAGGGGATGGATCATGGCATTGTATAATACGGTAGGCTCATTCTTGGTCATCCTGGTAGTATCCCCCACATCCAGGACCCTGACTCCGGGGAAAGATCCCAGGCTCTGCCTGTCCATCCATGCTTCGATAACGGTACCACCCCAGGTGGTCATGATAACACCGACAGGCACTTTTAGCCGCTCCTGCAATATCTTCGCATATTGATAGCCGACAGCGCTGAAATCCGCCACGCTGGCCGCATCGGCCTCCTGCCAGCCGGTGGCCTTGCAGTCGGACCGGGGACTGCGGGATTGCGCCCTCTCCAGACGGAACAGGCGGATCTTGGGATTGTCCGCCTCCATCAGCAATTGCGTCGACCCTGATACGGGCTGGTTCTTAAAGCCTTTCACGGGCATCTCCATATTGGACTGGCCGCTGCACAACCAGACCTCACCGATAAGGACATTGTCCAGTGTCACCGCCTTGCCACTTCCCTCTGAACAGCGTATGTTATAAGGCCCTCCCGCCTCCGGCGTCTTCACCATCACCTTCCATGCGCCATCCGCCCCGGCTAGGGCGCTATATGATCTGTGATCCCAGGAGCTGACAACAATCACCCTGGACCGGGCAGCCGCACTTCCCCATATCGGAACTTCGGATCGTTGCTGCAGCACCATATTGGAAGCGATCACCGAGGGGAACGTAATTTCACAAAGCCCATGCAGGGAACAGAAGAGTAAAAGCACAAAGAATATACTACGCATATAGAAAGAATTCAGGTAACAATGACTTTGCTATAACCCTGGCCGCCGGCACCTCTTTTTCATCTATCCATTTATAGGGCCATCTCAGCCGGGTACCGACATTACCCCATCCACCCACGGCCGCCAGGAACTTGTCCAGTGCGGGATTGGAGTACCCGGCCTGCTTATATGGCAGGATACAACGCTCGAAGAATTCTCCGATCCGCTGCTGTATGCGGAGGGCTTCGGGCAGGTCTGTCTGCATCAGCCGCCACCAGGCCTGCGCTCCCCGGGGACTCAGACAGGCCACATTGGAATAGGCTCCGGATGCCACCTGCTCCCGAACACCGGTGGCCAACAGATGGCCGGGTACAAATACGGACAATGTTTTCGCATACAGCGCCATGGCAGCATACCACTGTGCATCACCAGCTCCCGTTTTGACGCCGATGAGTGACGGTACAGCCGCCGGCAGGCGGGCGATCTCCTGTGGTCGCAACACCGCCTTGGCATGTGGCGGGCTGTATAGTACAAGCGGGACGCCGTCTGCCGCTGCGGCTATGCGTTGCAGAAAGGCAACCTGTTCGTCCGGGGTCGTTGTCACCCAATCGGGCAGGATCACCTGGAACGCGGAAGGCCGCAAGGCAATGGTCCGGCGCACTCTTTCCAGTGTCACAACAGGAAAAGGATGGCTGACGCCGATCTGGAAAGGCATCCGGGCGCGATGAGATTTTTCCGCCATCAGCTCCTGCACCCGCAGGAACTCCTCTTCCGTCTGGTTGTGGAATTCCCCGGCCGTCCCATTGGAATAAATGCCGTCCAGGCCGGCGCCGGTGAGATAATCCAGTTCCTTCCCCAGCCTGCGGGTATCGATACTATCGTCCGGGTTCACCGGCAGCAGCAGCGTGCCCCAGTTGCCCCGGAGATCCTGAGCAGTGAATATTTTCATGGTGTCGACGTAAGCTCCCCCCAATTTATTTTCCGGAAGACGATGCCCTCATATGGCCGCTGTCTGCCCGCTTCATAAAGACAGGACAATCGCCCATCCGGCAGCACGGTGAGACAGGAATAGGCCGAAGGGCCCTCGTATAATAATTTCTGCAAGGGCCATGTCCTGCCGTCGTCGTAGCTCACTCTCACTGTCATGGCCACCCGCGCCTTTGGGCTGGCAGGATTGGAAAAGGCAAGGCAGTAACGTCCATTGGCGGCGCGAAAGCCGATCAGGTTAGCTTCACACACCGGCTCGACCAGTACGCTGTCGGGTGCGGCAGGTGAAAGCTTTTTTCCCGCATTGCGGCTGAAAGCTATTTGCCGATGCCGCTGCCTGCCCGTATTGCGCATATTCAACAACAGATGGCCATTCGAAAGCTCCGCCAGCGTGGATTCATTGGTGCTGTCCTGGGCAATGCCTCCCAGCGTCCAGGTCTTGCCATGATCATCGCTCCAGATGACATGACTGGCATTGTTCCGGGTAGCCGCCTCTTCATGATTGCAGGGGATCAGCAACCGGCCCTTCTTGCGGCCCTTGCTGAGCTGTATTCCACGTCCCGGTCCAGTCGCATACCAGGTCCAGTCAGGCCGCTTGACGCTGCTCGTGATCTCGCGGGGCGCGGACCACGTAAGCCCATCGTCCGCCGATGACAGCACAAAGACACGACGCGTGTCATGAGAGGTCCTGTTCTTGATCGCCTTTTCCCTGTCCTCACCCCGGTTCCAGGTAGACAGCAAAATAATTTCGCCCGTCGTCGCATCCACCACAGGTGTGGGATTCCCGCAGGTATTGGTCGAGTCGTCCCATATCACACGCAGCGGCCCCCAGGTCCCTCCCCCATCATCACTCCTGCGGACAACAAGATCGATGTCGCCTGCATCGCTGCAGTTGTTCTTCCGGCCTTCGGCAAAGGCCAGCACAGCGCCTTTTGGAGTGGTGATCAGCGCAGGTATGCGAAAGCAGGCGTATCCATCTTCTCCATTCTTAAAAATATAATTTAATCCGGGCGCCTGTGCCCGGACAGCAGAGAACGACAGCACACCCGCCACGACTACCATTCCGGCCTTCCGGGCGCCGCCCAGACTGAAAATATAGCCAAACAGGAGACAGCCCGCCACGGCAAACAGCGGGTAAAGGAAGAAGTTCACCGCATCGGAACGCTGCAGGAAATAAAGCCCGATACTGCTGAGTACAAAGCCCGTCAATATTCCCCTGCTGTTGATACGGGGAAAGAAGATACCGGCGGCAAACATGCCCGCCAGACAGCCGCCGAACAGTCCGATGATCTTCAGGTATTGATCCCAGATAGATGCATTTCGCAAATAGACCAGGTAACAGGCGATGCCGCAGCCCAGCACGCCCAGTATTACCGTAAACCACCGGGCAAACCGCAGGCACTGCCTGTCCTTAGCCTGCTTGTACCAGGTTCTGTAAAAGTCCGTCGTGACCACCGTGGCGATGGAGTTCATACTGCTGCTGATAGTGGACATGGTAGCGGCAAAAACACCGGCGATCACCAGGCCGGAGAGTCCCGCCGGCAGTTGCTGCGAAATAAACCAGGGGAACACATCGTCCGTCCGTCCGTTGGGGTCCAGGTTCCCGGGATGATGACGGTAAAAGAACCAAAGGGCCGTCCCTACCCCAAAGAAGATAAGCGAAGCAGGTATTACCATCAGGGCATTTGTATAAATGCTGCGGCGCGCCTCGCCTTCGGTAGCAGTGGTAAGATACCGCTGCACCACTACCTGGTCGGAAGTGTAGGTCACGAGGTTGGTGAGCAGGGCGCCGATGGCCACTACCCAAAGTACTGGCTGGGAAATGCTCCATCCCAGGTTGGCCACCCGGAACTTATCCTGCTGTAAAGCCTCCTGTATATAAGCGGAAAATCCCCCATGGGTATGCGAGGTGATAAAAAAGAAGCTCACCAGCGCTCCTCCCAGCAGCACGAACACCTGCATGACCTCCGTCCAGACGACGGCCTCGATGCCACCGGCGACGCTATAGGCGGTAGTGATCAGGGTGGTCAGCAGGATACAGGCGAAGATATTTACACCCGTGACAGTGCTGAGCACCAGCGCGGGCAGATAGATCACCACGCCCAGGCGGCTGAGCTGGAAGACGACAAAAGTGAGGCTGCCCAGGATCTTTACCCGGCTGTCAAAGCGGATGCGCAGGTATTCATATACGCTGGTGAGCTTGAGCTTGCGAAAATAAGGCAGGTAGAAAAAAGTGACTATCGGCGCTATCGCGACGATCATGATGTTGTTGACAATATAGGTCCAGTCGGTAGCATAGGCCTTCGCAGGAATGGCGATAAAGGTGAGGGCGCTGAGCTTGGAGCCGAAAATGCTGAGCCCTGCTGCCCACCAGGGTATCTTTTGCCCTCCCAAAAAAAAGTCTCCCGTGGTCTTGCCCATATTTCTGGAGACCCGGATGCTGATACCTGCCACCAGCAGGAAGTATAAGGCGATGACAGTCCAGTCCAGCCCTCCGAACTTTCCGGACTGCTGAAGAGGTATCGCCGTCAGCACGCGCCGGCTGCGGACACCTGGCCGGGCCTCGCCCGCGGGAAGAACGACCTCCCCGGACCAGACCACCAGCGGCGTAGTTACGGGAGCATAAGTGCTGGCATGTGGGTTCATCGCAGCATCGGGTCTTTTGTCTACAGGAATATGTCCCATCACCGACCACGTGTCTGTAATGGTATTGAAAGCAAGTATTTCGTTCTTAAATCCCGGATGCTCATCCTTCAACGTTCCCACCTGGGACGCCAGTGAGCCGTCGTCCCCTCCAAAAAGCACTAAGTGGGATTCTCCGGCCTGATAGGCCGGTGTAGGCGCTGCTGCCAGGGGATGAGGCAGATCGGCCACCCGTCCCCATCCTTTCCCCGGCCGGTATTTCCAGCAATCCTTTAAATACTCCCTCGTCCCGGTAGTATCCTTCACGTGCACCCCTCCGAAGATATATACCTCCTCCTCACCTGCACCGGCAGCCGCCAGCATTCGGGCAGGACCGGGCAGCGGAGGCAACGTGTCCCATCTCTTTACCGATGCGAAAAGATCGATGCTCCAGAAACAATTTTCAATGGCCCCGCCCAATACATGAATGGTACCGGCTACATACAGGCGGTCCTTCAGCAGAACGCCGCATCCATTGGTCAGGGGCGCCGGCAGAAAGGGCAGGTTCTCCGTCTCTATCCTCCCGCCACGGTAACGTAATATAAAAGCCGTGGCATAAGCCCGCTCCGCATCGCCACCTCCCAGACAGATCACACCACCGGCGCCTGTGATTGAAACACCATAGCCTAAAGGACGGGGCAGCCTGCCGGCTACCGTCCAGGCGCCCTCCGGACTGGACAGGACATAGATCTTGTCATACCATGTCTTAGTGCCACCCGCCCAGGGCCGCCCGTTGCCGGGGAAATTAGTACCTCCGGCCACGATGAGCGCACCGTCGCTGACGCCCGCAAAAGCGCCGGCAAGACCATCTGTATCGGGCAAGGGACTGACCTGCGACCAGGAAAAGAAATCCTTTGCTGGAGCTGTTTGACTACGGCTATTCATAGCGGATAGTAATAAAAATGCCAAAAAGATCTTTCTCAATATGGTCATGCCGGATGTTTAACTTTTCGTGAGCCTACCCTGTCAAAAAAGGACAAGGCATCCAGCTCCCTGTAAAATTCATCAAAGCTTTCCTTATCCAGGGTTGCCAGGGGCAGGCGGCAGGGGCCCATCTCCCAGCCCAGCATCTGCATGATAGCCTTCTGTCCCGGGATAGGCGGATACTTCAGCAGGATACGGATCATCTCCACCAGGTAGGCATGCTGCTCACGGGCTGTCTCTATATCACCCTTTTGAAAAGCATCCATGGTATGCCGGTACAACGGCGCGGCAAAAGTATACGTGCTGCCAATGGCGGCCTTTGCACCCACAGCCAGCGCAGGCAGCAGGAGCTCATCCACCCCGTACAGGATGTCATACCGGCCCTGGCTGTAGTTCAGACAGGACTGATACTCCTGGATAGTGGCGGCCGTATATTTTATACCTGCCAGGTTGGGAATACGCAGACCTCCCAGCCGCAGGAATTCGATCATGTCCATGCCCACACCCGTGAGATGAGGAATGTGATAATAGTAAAAGGGCAGGTCGGGCGCCGCACCGGCGATCCCAGCCATACAGTCCACCAAATTCTCTACGGAAGAAGGTTTGAAATAAAAAGCCGCTACGGCTGAAAAAGCATCGGCGCCTATGGCGGCGGCATGGACCGCCAGCATCCTGGCATCTGCAATACAGCTATGTCCGACGTGCACGATGATCAGCAGCCGGCCATTTGCTGCTTTGACAAAAGCTTCAGCCACCAGCTTGCGTTCCTCCAGGGTCATATTGGGACCTTCTCCATTGCTGCCGCAAACGAATATACCACGGACTCCATCCTGCACCAGCTTGTCCACCAGAGAGGGTATCAGATCTGTATTAACGGAACCGTCTTTATGAAAGGGGGTAAATGCTGCCGCGATCAGTCCTTCAATCTTATTATTCATAGTTGTTCTTTAGCAATATTTTTTTTCCATTGGGAGGCCAAATCCTAGTATCCTTCCGTCTGCACCAGCTTCGGGTTGTTGGCCAGCACCGTGGAGCTCAACGGCCAGAATAAAGGCGTGCTCTTTCCCGACAGGTTGGGCACATAGCTGTAAACATCGATGACCCCCTCCTTATGGAAACGCACCAGGTCATACCATCGTTTGTTCTCAAAAAATAACTCTCTTCCTCTTTCATCTAAAATCTCTTTTTCCACGGTGAGCTTGTCCGTAGGCCCGGAGTAATCGCCGTTACCCGCCCGCTCCCGGACCAGGTTGAGGTAAGCAATGGCCGAGTCGGTATTGGAGAGGGCCGCAAACGCTTCGGCCTTCATCAGATAGATGTCCGCCAGGCGATACATGATGATATCATTGTCCGAGACCCTGTCATCCGTGTAGATAGTTCCGGGATATTTCGTGATCCAGGATATTTTGGGGCCTGATGCCTGTCTTTCCGTCACCCAGGTAAATGGAATGCGCTTGTCACTGGGATTGGCGTTGAACAGTCCTCGCGACAGGGTGCTGATCTGGTAAGCGCCCTGTCCGTTGCTGGTAGTGGCGCAATACGGCAGACTGTCAATGTTAAGCGCTCCCTGCACACCCGTCTTATAGGGCAAGGCATTGAGCCCATAGTTTGCGCCCGTCTCATCCCTAAGGTAAAAAGCAGCCAGCGCTACTTCCGGATTGCTTGCCGCCCGGAGTCCC
>DASZWE010000257.1:0-14832 GCA_035546735.1 Puia sp. | reverse complement strand
TGCAGGGACCGGCCGGCGAAGGCATTGCTACGATGGTGCATGCCATCTGTCATCCCGTGCATGAGATGTGCCTGCCGCATATATCCTCCGAATACCCGGGTGAGATGTGCCTGGAGCTGGAGCGGTCAGGCGACCATGGCGTTCCCCTATTCCTGAATGGCGCAGCCGGCGATACGAACCCGCCGACCGTGTCGATGGGACATTATTACGCCCGGAGGCATGGACTGGCATTGGCGCGGACGGCGCGGATGCAGGATGGAGAAAAAAACGCCGATGTCCGCATTTTCAAATTTGCGCATAAAGAGATGCAGCTTCGGGCAAGGAAGGAGGCGGGCATTGCCAATGAGAAAGATGCGCTGGCCCGGCTGAGCGCTATCCGCATAGGCGCCCTGGCTATCCTGTTTTTGCCGGGAGAACCATTTGTGGAGACGGCCCTTGCCATCGAGCGATCATCTCCTTTCGAGGACACGATCATCGCGGGCTTTGGAGAAAATAACATCGGCTATATCCCTACCATTGCCGCCTATGAGCAGGGCGGCTATGAGGTTGGACCGGGGAAATGGTCTTTTTTAGAAAAAGGCGCGGATGAGACGATCTATACCGCTGCCATAAAACTGTTGGAGGAGCTGATATGATAAGATATTGTTCATGGCTGGTACTGATCCTGGTAGCCGGCGTCGTGCAGGCGCAGACGGTATATGTGTATGGTGATGAGCAGAACGATCTTTTCCGGCTGCTGCGAAGGGAGGGTGTGACCGTGAAGCGCTTTGACTCGCCTCAGGCTGCTGTCGAAGCCGCTACTGCCGGATCGGGCGTGTTCCTCTTAGCCCGCGATTATCCAAAGATAGATGTGAAAAACCGTGTGACACAGCCATTGCTGGATGCGGCAGGGGAAAAAAGGTTAAGGCTCTATATTGAATATCCTGCGCAATACCCCGGCCTGAATATCTCCGACTCGGTAGTGGAGACGCAACTGGAGCGGGGAGTGGTCACAAATGACGTTGTTGGATTGCCTTCCATGGCGTTGCTGGGCATCCACAATGCACATGTATTGCCTGTCGAGGCAGACAGTCCCCTCGTCGTGCTGGCAAAAGTGGTCGGCGTGGACAAGGCCGAATACGGCCTGGCTGATACAAAGACCTGGCCTTTGTTGTTGCGCCGGGGCCATACGTTGATTAGCCTCACCGGACTGAGTAATTTCGAGACGGGTCGATATGGGCCCGAGGCGTCTGTCAGGACGCTTTGGACTTATATCCTGCGCTGGACCATGGGGCGCCGGACCTTTGCGCTGCACCATTGGCGGGAGGACGTCCGGCCTATGTACGGCAGGACCACCACGCTGCCTGCCACCGCCCGGCTGACCAGCATCCGGCAAGGCGTGCAATGGTTTGACAATGGCAGGTTCCTTATCCATCCCAGCTGGAAGGCGGACTGGGAAAAATATGGCGGCAACGGACTAAAACCCGTGGGACCGCCCGTGAGCCAAAACAAGCCCAGCGGAGATGGCAGCCTCGGCATACTGGAAGGACACACTTCCACTATCTTGTATGACGGCAGTCAGCTGTACCGCTATTGGATGCGGGCCGATGTGCAGGGCGAGGCCAGCATGACCCTGGCTGCCGCCGGGAGATTGTTGAATAATGAAAAATACAAAC
The DNA here is from genome assembly GCA_035546735.1 of Puia sp. Lineage (GTDB taxonomy): Bacteria > Bacteroidota > Bacteroidia > Chitinophagales > Chitinophagaceae > Puia. The sequence goes on along the minus strand of DASZWE010000257.1, from coordinate 13,177 downwards.
AGGAGTCAGCCAATATTCTAAACTTTTTATTCAGGACGTCTAACCTGCGTGCCGGCGCAAAGGACGACCCCGCGAGTCCCGCCTATGGGCTCATTGGCTGGGCTACCACCAATGCCGGCACCTTTTACGGAGATGATAATTCCAGGGCCATCCTGGGCGCTATCGCCGCGTCGGCCTACCTGCACACCGACAGGTGGGATAAACAGCTGGCCGAGGCCATCATGGGCAACTTCAGGACCACCGGTCGCCAGGGCTTTCGCGGCGAAAGACTGGAGGAAGGCGATATTATAAGAAACGGCTGGCGCTTTTATTACGACCGCGATCTGCAGCATCCTTCACCGCATTTCGAATCGTGGATGTGGGCCTGTTATCTCTGGCTGTATAATAAGACAAAGTACGAACCTCTATTGGATCGTACGAAAGAAGCAATCCGTATAACGATGGAATCCTATCCCGACAAGTGGCTATGGGGCAGCAGTCTGCAGACGCAGCGCGCCCGGATGATATTGCCCCTGGCCTGGCTCATCCGGATAGAGGACACCGAAGAGCATCGCCGCTGGCTGGATCGTATCGCCACCGACATGCTCAGCTACCAGGACAGCTGTGGCGCCATCCGGGAAGAGATCGGGAAGGGCAAAGGTATGTTCAAAGAGCTGAGGAAGAATTCCGACTACGGCGCCGATGAAGGATCACTGATCTTCCGGAATGGGGAGAAGATATCCTGTCAGCTGTATACGAACAACTTCGCCCTCTTCAGCCTGAATGAAGCGGCCAGGGCCACGGGTGACAAACGTTATGTGAATGCGACTCTTCGGCTGTCGGACTACCTGACAAGGATACAGGTGCAGAGCACGAAGCATAAGGACCTGGACGGGGCATGGTTCAGAGCCTTCGACTATGGCAAATGGGACTATTGGGCGTCCAATTCGGATGCGGGCTGGGGCGCCTGGTGTACGCTGACAGGATGGATCCAAAGCTGGATCGTCACCACGCAGGTGCAAATTCAGGAAAAGCAAAGTTTTTGGGAGCTGACTAAAACATCGGGTATCGGAGCGACGGCAAAAGCCGTCATCCACCGGATGATGAAATAAATAAGCATAACGATCCGAAACTCTGGGGAAATTAGTTCATTAAAAAATACAGTAATGGCAAGGTTTTTAAAAAAAGGAAAGAGTGTGTCCGAAGTCAAGGCGGTGGATTCGAAGGTAAGAGACGCCGTAGCGATTATCATCCGGGATATCGAGGAAGAGGGAGATGTGGCCGTGAGGAAATATTCGACGAATTTCGACAGGTGGAACCCGGGATCATTCCGGCTGACGGATGCGAAGATCCGGGAGATCATAGACCGTACCCCGCAACAGGTTAAAAACGATATTCTTTTTGCGCAGCAGCAGATCAGACACTTTGCGCAGCAGCAGCTCGCTTCTATCTCTGATATTGAAATAGAGACTTTACCCGGCGTTATCCTGGGGCATAAGAATATCCCCGTCAACAGCGCCGGATGTTATATACCGGGGGGACGCTATCCCATGGTGGCTTCCTCGCACATGAGCATCCTTACCGCCAGGGTGGCCGGTGTACAACGGGTCATCGCATGCACGCCGCCTATCAATGGAGAGATACCTGATGCCACTGTCTGCGCCATGCATTTTGCAGGGGCGGATGAGATATACATTTTAGGAGGGGTTCAGGCATTGTGCGCCATGGCCATCGGGACGGATACCATCGCCCCTGTGGATATGGTCGTCGGACCCGGGAATGCCTATGTGGCAGAGGCCAAACGGCAATTGTTTGGACGGGTAGGTATCGATCTCGTCGCGGGGCCTACGGAGATACTGGTCATCGCCGATGAGACCGCCGATGCGGAGATGGTGGCGTGCGATCTGCTGGGACAGGCGGAACATGGGCCCACATCCCCTGCCGCGCTGATCACCCTGTCGGAGGAACTGGGACGTCAGACGCTGGTAGAGATCGAGCGCCAGCTGCCATTGTTGCCAACGGAGGATATCGCCCGCAGGGCCTGGGAGAATTATGGGACCGTCATCCTTGTGGAGGATGAAGAGGAAGCCATACGGGAGGCGGACGCCCTTGCGTATGAGCATGTGGAAGTGTTGACGAGGGATCCGCAGGTGTTCCTGGATAATATGACAAATTACGGAGCTTTGTTCCTGGGACCCGAGACCAATGTGGCGTACGGGGACAAGGTCATCGGAACAAATCATACCTTGCCTACCATGGGTGCGGCCCGGTACACTGGTGGACTTTGGGTGGGGAAGTTTATCAAGAATTGCACGTATCAGCGATGCACACCTGCAGCCAGCTTCTTCATCGGCGAGTACGCCATGCGGTTGTGCGAGCTGGAAGGTTTTGCCGCACATAAGGAGCAGGCTGCCCTTCGGGTGAAGAGGTATGCTCCCTCCGCTGCGTTAAAAAATAAATAGCTATGTTCAGGTGGTTAGTAATTATATGTTGTCCCGTTATGCTCTGTGCGCAGCAGTCGCCGGAAGGTGTGGAGGCCTATTGCAGGTGGGATCTGCTGCCGCAGCAGCGCATTGGCGTGCGGGCCTATATGCGCAGCACGTACGACCGTATGAGCAGGGGCGGAGATGCGGGACATTTCCTTTTTATGAACGGGGAGGACGATAATGTGACATTGGATGTAAAAGGACGGGGGACCTTGTATTTTTTCAGGGCCAATCATTGGCATGGAAGTCCATGGCATTTTACCATCGACGGCCGGGATCATGTTGTAAAGGAGACGGCTACCGACAGCCCTGTGAATGCCGTGAAGACAGTACATACTGCACAGTTTATCCCGGGTGCTATTTTTCATGAGCCGATGGACTGGACATGGACGACTACCAAAGGGGCCGACCTGATCTGGACGCCCATGCCTTTCAGGGATTCGCTGCGGATCGCCTATTCAAGAACATTCTATGGTACAGGATATTATATTTATCATTTATTTACCCGGGAGCCACCTGCGAGTACGTTTGATGCAGCTACGCTGATGAGCAGGGCAGGTACCGACATTGCGCCAAAGGACATTACCACCGTACGAGGCCGGGTGGTGTTGGACAAGGAGAGTATAATGCTGGACGCCCTCAGCGGCTCGCCATCAGTCATACGGGCCCTCAAGCTAAAAATTCCGCTGGACAAGGCTGTGGCGCTCGAGCGTTTACGGCTGCGTATTACCTGGGATGATGCGGCCTGGCCGTCTGTAGATGCGCCTTTGTGTCTTTTCTTTGGCGCGGGTACATTTTTCAACAGGGAGAAAAAAGAATATTTTGTAAAGGGGCTGCCTATCAACATACGATTTGATTATCCGCACAATGAGGTAGAGCTGGCCTGCTATTATCCCATGCCTTTCTTTCGACGGGCCCGTTTTGAGATAGTGGGCAGTTCGGCGGGCACGCCGCTGGAGTATGAGATACGATATGAGCCTTTAAAAACACGCCCCGCGCTCAGTAGTTATTTCCATGCCACCTACGTGGATATACCCGAGCCCGTGCTTGGGCAGGACATGGTCTGGCTGGATACAAAAGGCATCGAAGGACAGCGGGATTGGTCCGGCAGCTTTGTCGGCACCTCCTTTATCTTCAGCCATGATGCTAATCTGTATACGTTGGAAGGAGACCCCCGATTCTTCTTCGACGACAGCCAGACACCGCAGGGCCAGGGCACCGGAACAGAGGAGTGGGCGGGCGGCGGTGATTATTGGGGAGGGGAGAATATGACCCTGCCCCTGGCCGGCCATCCCTGTGGATCGAAGGACAAGGCTTCGGCAGTGAATGATAAAGATCTTATTCAGTCCGCCTATAGGTTCCTGCTGGCGGATATCATGCCTTTTGGCCGGCGTGCCGTCATCCGCTTCGAGCACAGCGAGAATGTCAGCCGCGAGCATTATGAGGCGGTGACCTATTGGTACGGTCTGCCCGCGCCTTCGCTGATCAGGACGGATTCGCTGGACATCGGCAGGGTCCTGGATGAGAATAAACATAATTACCACTCTCCCGATGCATCGCCCGTGGAGAAGCTGACCTCGCGATATGAATGGGGACCCGATGTGCTGCCAAAAGGCGCATGGGGCATCGATGTCGGCAAGATACCAGGCTATCAGGCCGGCGCGGAGTTGTATCCTGCACAGGAAGAGGATGGGCGTCATACGTTTGGGATGTCGGAATTCACGGTCAGGCTCGATCCGGCCAATGTGGGAGTGTTATTGAGGCGTACGCTGGATTATAGCTTTCCCAACCAGACGGCGGAAGTGTATGTGCAGACCGCCAACGGCTGGCAAAAGGCCGGCGTCTGGTACCTGGCGGGCTCCAATACCTGTATGTATTCAGGACCTCGTGAAGAGCTGGGCCCGCGGGAGTATCATGTACAGACATCCAACAGACAATTCAGGGACGATGAGTTCCTGCTACCTGCCCGCCTGACAAAGGGACGATCCTTCCTACGGATACGCATCCGGTGTATACCTGATCGGCAACAGCTGTATCCTGGCCGGCCATTCCCAAAACCCAGTTGCTGGAGTGAGTTAAAATACGATGTATATAGTTATGTCATACCCAAATTTTCGATCCATGGCCGATAGAGGCTGGTTCATCCTGGTGTTTTTATGTACAGCCTTTTCTTCTTACGGCAATGTGCGTCTACCTGCCGTGCTGGGGAGCAACATGGTCTTGCAACAACGCAGTCAGGTGAAGCTGTGGGGATGGGGCGAGCCCAATGAGAAGGTGGTCGTTACCACTTCCTGGGACAATAAGACCTATCCTGCCGTCACCGTGACGGGATTTGCGGACTGGCAGCTCACTGTACAGACGCCTGCGGCCGGAGGGCCTTATACCATCGACATCAACGGCCATAACAGGATCAAACTGACCAATGTTATGATCGGGGAAGTATGGATCTGCGGCGGGCAGAGCAATATGGAAATGTGCGGGAATTGGGGTTTGCAGGATGTGAAGGCCGAATACAGCCGGGCTCATCTGACGGGCCTGCGGCTTTTTCATGTGGCCAAGGCTTCTGCTGCCGAACCCCAGCGGGATTGCGTGGGCTCGTGGGAAACTTGTGATAGCGCCAGTCTGCCTTCGTTCAGCGCCGTAGCTTATTTCTTTGGGAAGAAGCTGGAGGAGACCCTTCATGTTCCCGTGGGATTGGTGGAGTCCTGCTGGGGCGGCTCTTCCGCGGAAGTTTGGACTCCGGACAGCCTGATAGAGCAGGACGATCTGCTGAGGGAGGCTGCCAAAAAAGTATTGCCCAATGGCCAGGTACCGCATCTGCCGGGCTATACCTATAATGCCATGATAGCACCTCTCACGAATTTTTCGCTGGCAGGTGTGATCTGGTACCAGGGCGAGAACAATACGATGGCTGCCGGTACCTATAAAAGGTTGTTCGGGACCTTGATGGACAGCTGGCGGAAGAGCTGGAACAAAGAGCTGCCTTTCTACTATGTGCAGATAGCTCCTTACCGATACCAGCAGCCCAATATCGGGGCCTTATTGCGCGAGGCCCAGACGCAATGCCTGGCGTATGCTCATACAGGTATGGCGCCGACGATGGACCTGGTGACGGACGTGGGCAACGTGCATCCATCCGACAAGCATGATGTAGGCTTGCGGCTGGCGAACTGGGCATTGGCCGAGACCTATCATCAGACCGGTGTGGTATACAGAAACCCGCTGTTCTCGCGGTATACGATCGATAAAGACAAGGTCATCGTGTATGTGGATCACGCCGGCGGCGGACTGGTCCTGCGGGGTGATGCAGCGGTGGAAATGTATATAGCTGGTGAAGACCGGGTTTTTCATCCCGGGAAAACCATCGTCGAAAAGGACAGGCTCGTAGTGCGGAGCGCGGATGTGGCGCATCCCGTAGCCGTGCGTTATGCCTTTAGCAATGTAGCCGTAGGTAATATATTCAGTAAGGAGGGGTTGCCGCTGGGGCCTTTCCGCACGGATGACTGGCCTGTAGAAGGTGTTGTGATGGCGCAACGTCCGGAACGGCCCGTCATTACAGGGAGGTTCGTGCATATTTTCGATCCGAATGGAACGCGGAGTGCGGAAGACACGACCTGGTACACCAATGACCATTGTTTTATCCGGGGCGAGGATGGCGTCTGGCATGCTTATGGCATCATCGGGCATCATCCTGTCCGACCCTGGGGTGGCGAGACAAAATTCTTTCATATCACGGCGCATTCGCTGCGGCAGGAGAAATGGGAAGACCATGGCTATGCGCTGACGGCGAAGGAAGGTGTGGAGCGGGTATTGTGGGCGCCGCATGTGCTGGAGGACAAGGGATTCTTTTATATGTTCTATAACATCGGCAACATGCAAAAGGATGCGCCCAATTACGCTTCCTGGGGACAGCTGTGTATGGCCACCAGCACAGACCTTACTGCCTGGCAACGTCATCCGCTGAACCCATTGTTCAGCGACCCCGGTCATGCGCGCGACTCTTATGTCATGAAGTACAACGGCAACTATTATTATTACTATAGCCGGACATACAACGAGGTCGATCATCGGAGTGTGGTGGTGGTGCGGAAAGGGCCGGATCTGACACACTGGAGCGGACCAAAAATTGTACATGTGGAGCCATCCGGGATGGATTGGGGGGGTGATACGGAAAGTCCCTTTGTCGTGCAGCGTAAAGGCATCTTCTACCTCTTCATCTGCCGGGCTATAACCAACTACAACCAGACGGACGTGTACTGGTCCACCGATCCGGAAAATTTTCCCAAAGAGCAGCTGGTATGCACCTTGCCTGTTCACGCGGCCGAAGTGATACACGATGAGAAAGAGGGGTGGTTTATTTCCAATACCGGCTGGGACAAAAAAGGCTTGTTCCTTGCTCCCCTGGAATGGAAGGATACCATGCTCGTTAACCATCATCCGGATACATCGCGGCTGCCCGCGTTGGATCACGATTTTCCGGACCCTACTGTCATCCGGGTGGGCGGGAAATATTATGGGTATGCCACCAATAGCGTGGTGAATGGAAAGTATGCGCATATCCAGCTGGCCAGCTCCACCGACCGGGTTCATTGGAAGGACGAGGGGGACGCATTGCCGGCAGGCGCTGTTTGGGCCAGCAGGGATTTTTGGGCGCCGCATGTTATCTATGATCCCAAACAGAAGAAATATATATTATTCTATTCGGCGGAGAGCAAGGTGGATAGCTCCGGTAAATGTATCGGGGTCGCGTTTGCAGACAGTCCCGAAGGGCCTTTTGTGGATATGGGCCAGCCGTTGATCAGCGGCAAAGATTTCGAGGACATCGATCCATGCGCGATCATCGATCCGAAGAGTGGGAAAAAGCTCTTGTACTGGGGCTCGGGTTTCCATCCCATACAGGTACAGGAGCTCAGCGATGACTGGAAAAGCTTTAAACGGGGCTCGAATCCCAAGGCCGTGATGTATCCCAAACAGGAAGGCAGGTATGACAATCTCATCGAAGGGACGTGGATCGACTACGCCAACGGGTATTATTATATGTATTACTCGGGAGATAATTGCTGTGGACCTTCGGCAAACTATGCGGTCATGGTGGCCCGTTCGAAGGACCCTTTTGGCCCTTTCCAGCGGCTGGGAGAGACCAATGGCAATGGCAGCAGCGTGATCCTGGAGAAGAACAGCGAGTGGACGGCGCCGGGACATAATTCCATTTTCCGGGATGAAAAAGGCAGGATCTATATTGCCTATCATGCCGTGGCCACGGGCGTGTCGGTGAAGCCGGCGGGCCGGGTGCTGATGATCAGTCCCGTGGTGTATGAGAAGGGATGGCCTGTAGTGAAATACTAGCCGTTACCGGAACTTGTCCGACAACGTATAGCAGACCCTGTCATTGATTCGCCGGAAAACCTCTGCGTTGATCTTTCGTACCCGGCGAAGCTTGCGGCCCACCAGCAGATTGCCTTCGCTGTCGAAGTATTGAGGCTGCTGGAAATAGGTGAGGATATAATATTTCTTATTGACAAAGGGAAAGTTGAAGATGCGCGGCCATAGAGAGATATAGGTGAGATAATGCTTTCGCTCCTCCGTATAATAGTCCAGGTTGTTGGCCCAGGTGCAATCTACCGAACGCATAAGGGTGATCAGGGTTTGGATCGCCGTAGGGTCAAAACCATATTTACGTAGCGTGTCCTGCATGCGGTCTTCCCCCACCCAGAACTCATAGATATAGGTGAGCGTATCCGTAGCCAGCTCCAGTGACACCCGATCGAACGCCCGGTCGGTGAACTCGATGGAGAAAGGCTTATGCGCATAGATCTGTGTATACACCAGCTCGATACTATCCAGGATGGACTGATGGCGATGGTAATAGTGAGTGATATTCACCGTCTTGCACGAAGAGACGAGGAGGATGATGAGAGCGCCAAAGATGATATGCCCTTTTTTATTTTTCATCGTTGTCTTTTACAAGATACGTAACTCCATAGAGTATCTTTTTTAAAAAGCTCGTTGTCACCTGCCGGAGGGTCCTTCCTCCATAATCCCAATAAATGATCGTCAGCACATCATCCTGCTTTTGTATGTCCGTCAGTACGATAAAATGGGTGGGGAAGCTGAATCGCGACTTGTTATGATTTTTTACGTGCAGATAGGTATTGTTGACATAAAGAAAGGTGGTGCCTGTTTGCACGGCTTTTTGCAGATAGCCGTAGAGGTCCCTTATGCCGGGACGCAGCAGGTCCGAGCCGATGGCCTTTATCTTATAGCCCATCATGCGTTTGATCATCCGATTGAACTTGCCCAGGTTGCAGGCCGCCCAGAAAGTATCTTCGGAGCCGGTATGGAATCTGGTATGAAAGAGATTCAGATAGCTCCGGAAACGATCCGCCAGGGAGAGGAACCACATCTGGTCCGCCGGTCGTATATCCAGCACCCCTTTGAAATGGAGCGTACCCGCGGCCAGCATCACTTCCGGGGAAGGAGTAAATTTTACTTTGTGCCAGCTGGCCTGCCCATCCGTGTAAAGGGCCAGCATGAACCTGACATATTGAAGCGGATCATAGTTGAGGGGCAGGTAGGAGAGCGCCGCATAGCCACAGAAATTGGTATTCGTGCCCTGGTACATGTTCAGCGGGTGTGTTACGTTGGCGCGCAGATTTTCCAGGAATAAATGATTCTTGACGTTTGGCCAGTACAGGCTGGTGTCGGGCAGCTTCGCTGTATTCAGCCATGCGAGGGCTTCCTCGGGCGTGGAGTAGCTTTCCTGAGATCGGGCTGGCGCCGCCGCATAGAAGCATATTGCAAATATGAACAGGAGCCTGGGCCTCATTTGAACACGATGGGTTTCTCATTAAAATTTTCCCGCCAGCTATCGATGGTCTTGGGCACGCGATGTTTATAGTCAGCCCGGCTGGTATAATAGTTCACGCTATCCCCATGGATCACGGCGGCCCAGATATCCTGGTGATCATTGATAAGAATGATATTTTCCATTTCTGTGAACATATGTTTTACCCCTGCCTGGTGAACGACGGCGCCAAGGCTGTCCTTGTCCTTTTGTTTTTCGAAGACCAGCTGCGAGGACTCCACGAAGAGCTTGTAATCGTCACCTACCAGATCCCTGAACTTCTTATCCTGGGCTTCGTTGTCCAGCATGCCCAGGCTGAGCAAGGTCTCTTCCGGCCTTTTGGGAGGATGTTTATAATATACGCCGCTGTAATATACGCCTGCTCCTGCACCGCAATTGCCCTCCTGCTGGTCTACAGATATGGAATCTCCCTCGAAGGTGAACTCAATCCGGCAGGCGCCTCCATATTCCTTTTTCGTATACAGGGCATGATACCCTTGCAGTTTGGCCGAACCTTCCAATTCACCGGAACCGCCTCCGTCGTTGGCCTCCATGGAAAAAGTAAAGGTGTTTCCTTTTATGTTGTCGATCTTCAGTCCGCCACCGCCAAACATGCCTTCGTAGTTCCAGTCACCGATCCAGTTTTTGGCGATCATGGGAGTGGAGGGAGTGTCTACCCTGGCCGGTTGGACCGTGTCGCGGCCCCCGGACTGGCCAGCGTCCAGGGCGTTTTTGCCGGAGTCGGTTGCTTTGGTGGCCGCCGCAGTAGTACTGTCGGATGGATGAGAAAGGTCGGACGAGGGACCGTGGCAGGATAAAAGGATCAGCGGTATAAGGACGAGTGGGGTGATTTTCATGAGACGAATATAGAATATAGCTACCTGAATATTTTTTTCTAAAAAAGTCGGTCTAATATTTTGAACGTACGTTTTTTTACGTACCTTAGGTGCATGAAAAGATTTAAAAAGGAGGGAACCGACGGGCAGGAGCCTACCAAGGCGGAGCTGGCGGTATTGCAGGTGTTGTGGCAGCATGGTCCTTCTACCGTACGGTTTGTGCATGATGCATTGAATGAAGGGAGAGAAGCCGCGCAGTATACTACTACCCTTAAACTTATGCAGCTGATGACGGAAAAGGGAATGCTGCAGCGGGATGAGTCGAGCATGAAGCATGTCTATAGCGCCGCGCTGGAGGAAAAAGGGACGAAGGGACAGTTGCTGAACAGATTTATTGACACCATGTATCATGGTTCCGTAAGCAATATGATGATGGCGCTGCTGGGGAATAAGAAGACGTCGGAGAAGGATTTGCAGGAGCTGCGGGACCTGCTGGATAAGATGACTTTCAACGAACCACCACCGGGGAAAAAGAAATAATTATGATGCAAGCCATCTGCTGGACATTGGTACATTCCCTCTGGCAGGGATTGTTTTTCGCCCTGATCGCCGGCGGCGTCATGCTGCTGACAAGACGGGCGAGTGCAGCGGTGCGCTATAATTTGGTTTGTATCATTTTCTTTTTATTTCTTGCCGTTTGTGCAGCCACTTTCCTGTATGAATTGGCCGGAGCATTGCCGGAGGAAGCAGCTGTAGTCGCCGTGGTAGACAGCGGAAGCCGTATGGCTGCATGGATCGATGCCCTGGGGAAGTATTGTTCGGAGCATGCCGTGCTGATCGTGTGGGGATGGCTGTTTGTCTTTACCATCAAGTCGCTGCACATGCTGGGAAGCTATCTCTATATTCAACGCGTTCGTCATTATGGTATCGGAGCTGCGCCGGGGGACTGGCAGGAAAGGGTGAATATGCTGTGCCGGCAGATGGGTATTCAGCGGACGGTGCGGCTGGTAGAGTCGCAGATCGTGAAAATGCCGATGGTGATCGGTCATCTGCGTCCCATGATCCTGATGCCGCTGGGACTTATCACGGGCCTGCCACAGGAAGAGATAGAAGCCGTATTGCTGCATGAGCTGGCGCATATCCGCCGCAACGACTATGTCGTCAATTTTATACAGAATGTGGCCGTCAACATCTTTTTCTTTAACCCCGGATTGCTTTGGATGTCTTCGCTGCTGAGAGAGGAAAGGGAGAATTGCTGTGATGATATCGCCATCGCACGGACCCGTGACAGGGCCGGATTTATTCGGGCGCTTATCAGCTTTAAAGAGCACGATCTGCGGCTGGCGGGAGTAGCCAATGCCTTCCCGGGAAAGAAAAATCAATTGGTGAAGAGAGCGATGCGTATTGCGGAGAGTTCTAACAAGACGCTGGACCCCGTCGAAAAAATATTCCTTACGATAAGCCTTATCCTTATCTCCGCGCTGGTTGCCGCTACCTCCGGAAGTTCTTCGTCGTCTCCCGTAAAGATGGCGCAGATACCAGGAGGTAAATACAGGGTCTTTGTAGACACGCCGACGAAACCTATGCAGGCGGCTGTGCTGCAAAATCCGGAAAAGGAGGAGAAGCCACCGATGGTACACAAGGAAAAGCCAGGTCCGGACATAAAGAACAGGCAGGATGCGACGCCCGAAGAGACGGCAATGACAGACGAGAGCAGGCAAAAGCTGAAGAATATCGCCGCCATGGAAAATGAGGTGCAGGCGAAAAAGATGATAGTAGATGCAAAGACAGCGCAGGAGGATGAACAGATCCTGAAAGAGAAGAAGCTGGCCGACGATGCCGCTGTTCAGGCCATCCGGGACAGGGAACAGGCCGTGAGGGACAAGGCGCAGGCGCAGCGGGATGCGGAACAGGCCGTTCGTGATAAAAGGCAGGCTGAGCTGGACAAGAAGCAGGCGGAGCGGGATGCCCAACAGGCGTTACTGGACAAGATACAAGCGGAGCGGGATGCGCACCGGGCGCTGCTGGATAGAGCACAACATACTTCCCCTTAATACTACACTACTCATTGTTAACCTAAAAGCTTAAAAAATGCAAAAGACAGTTTTGAGCTGGGGCTTCTTTGCCCTGGCATCGATCTCCTTTGCCCCTACGTTACAGGCGCAGCAGAAGGAGGTACATTCCACGACTACGATACATTCCAGCAGCAGCTGGGGCGATCATCAATACATGAACATCGATGTGGATTCTTCCACCACCCCGCCTCAGATCATTGCCACCTACAAAAGTGACGCGCTGTACAACATGACCATCAGCCAGGGCCGGCTGACGAGCTTATACATCAATGGAAAACAAATATCTGCGGACAGCTTTTATTTGTATGACGGCCTGGTGAAGCGTATCATCGACCAGATGAGGAGGGACAGCGCCCAGGCCGTTCGGGACAGGGAGCAGGCTGTGAGGGATAAGGCGCAGGCGGAGAAGGACCGGGAACAGGCCATCCGTGATAAGCAACAGGCGGAGCGGGATGCAGAACAAGCCGTCCGGAATAAAAAACAGGCGGAGGATGATGCTCAGCAGGCAGCCCGTGATAAGGCCCAGGCGGAGCGTGATGCAAAACAGGCCTTTCGTGATAAGGCCCAGGCCGACAAGGAAGCCCTCGATGCTAAGATGGAGGCGGAGCGGGACGCCAAACAGGCATTACTGGACAGGGATCAGGCCCTCCGCGACAAGCAACAGGCGGAGCGGGATCAGGAACAGGCCCTCCGTGATAAGAAGCAGGCCGAAGAGGACAGGGCGCTGCTGAAAAGCCTGCTGACAGACGTCGTAAAAGAAGGGCTGGCGCCGGATGAAAAAAGTATCATCTCTTTGACATTGGATGGAACTGTATTCTTTGTCAACGGCAGGAAGCAGTCCGATGAGCTGCAGAAAAAGTTCGCGGAAAAATATGTCCGGCGGGAAGGATTCGGTTTCTATATACATGGGAAAGAGATGCGGATCGGCCAGATGCGCTAGCCGGCGGGCGGCGGGCT